>JAKAHF010000152.1 GCA_021815245.1 Actinomycetes bacterium | reverse complement strand
GGGCATGGACGCGCTGGTGCGCACGCTCGCCACAAACGGGGCCGGCGCCATCGCCGGCATGGTCGAGAGCGGGACGGCCCTGACGGCCCGGCAGAAGCCGTCGGTGGCCGGCACCGAAAAGCCTTCGGTGGCCAGCACCGAAAGGCTTTCGGTGGCCGTGACCGAGTTCGGCTACGTCGACAAAGGGGCCTACCATATCAGGGAGGCTCTCGAGGGGGAGTTTGAGATCGTCTCCATCCACGCCATGGGGATGGGTGACAGGGCGGCCTTGGATCTCACTCCGCAGGGTCTCTTCACCGCCTTCGTGGATCTCATGCCCGGGTCTTTCAGCGAACACGTGCTCGGGGGGAACCGCGACGCGGGCCCCGATCGCCTCGACGTGGCCGCCGGCCTCGCGATTCCCTACATCTTTTGTCCGGGTGGCTTCGACATGATCAGTTGCGGCCCTCCGGAGCGGCGCGACTCCAACGATGCGCTGTGGACGTCGCGTCGCATCGCCGAGAGGAAGCTGCACGTGACACCGCCGCGGGTGCAGGCGCGTACGAGCGCCGAGGAGATGACCGAGACCGCCCGCGCCGTCGCCGACCGGTTGAACCGCTATCAGAACAAAGCCAGGGTCAAGGCGGTGATCCCGCTGAGGGGCCTGTCGTCGCTCAGCGTCGAAGGCGGTCCGCTGCACGATCCCGCCGCCGACGCGGCGTTCGCGGCGTCGCTCAAGGCGCACCTCGACGCGGAGATCGAGATCGTCGAGATCGACACCGACATCAACGACCCGGTCTTCGCCAAGGCTGTCGCGGAGGCCCTGTCTCGCGCGTTCATTTCTCAGCAGTCTCCCAAGGGGGTCCTAGGCTAGTGGACAAGATACAGTTCGTCGACCAGACTATCCGTGACGCCCAGCAGAGTCTCTGGGGCAACATGATGCGCACCGAGCACATCGTGTCCATCGCCGAGACGATGAACAAAGTGGGCTACCTGGCCGTCGCGACAGTGGGCTCGCAGGCCTTCACCGTCGCCGTGCGCACTCTGGGCGAGGATCCCTGGGAGAGGATCCGGCTCCTCTCGGGGCTCATGCCGTCGACCCCGTTGCGCGGGTCGTACCAGACCGCCAGCCTCTCCTCGTTCGACCTCAGCACGCCTCGCGACATCATCTCGCTGTGGATCAAACGCAACGTGGCCAACGGCATACGGAGCTTCTGGATCTGCGACTACCAGGAGAACATGGAGCGGTTTCGCTACTTCGCCGAGATCGCCAAGGCGGAGGGCGCCGAGATCGTGACCTCGCTCATGTACACGAGCAGCCCGCTGCACACCGACGAGCATTGGATCGCCAAGACCCGCATGATCGCCGACGCCAAGGACTGCATCGACCGCATCATGATCTCCGACGAGTCGGGCATCATCACCCCGGAGCGCACCCGCGAGTTGGTCTCGATCGTACAACGCAACTGCGAGGGTATCCCGCTCGAGTTCCACTCGCACTGCAACTCGGGGCTCGCTCCGCTCTGTTATCTCGCGGCCATCGAATCCGGCGTGACCACGGTGCACACCGCCGTCGCTCCTCTCGCCAACGCGTCGTCGCTGCCCGCAACCGAGACCATCGTCAAGAATATGCGCCGCCTCGGCTTCGAGTCGGACCTCGACGAAGACGCCCTTGCCCAGGTCTCAGCTCACTTTCGGCGGATAGCCGAGACGCAAGGCCTGCCCATCGGACGTCCGCTCGAGTACGACCTGTTTCACTTCGAGCACCAGGTGCCGGGCGGCATGATCACCAACTTCACCCGGCAGCTCCGCGAGATCGGCATGGAGCATCGCCTCGACGAGATCCTCGAGGAGGCCATGCGGGTGCGCCGGGAGTACGGCTACCCGGTGATGGCCACGCCCTACTCGCAGATCGTGGGCGTGCAGGCCTTCGAGAACGTGGTCTCGGGGGAGCGCTACAAGAACGTCACCGACGAGTCGATCAAGTACCTGCTGGGCTACTACGGTGACCCCGCCTATCCGCTCGACCCCGATTTGCTCGACCGGGTCATGAGCCTGCCCAAGGCCAAGGAACTGCTCGACTGGCAGCCCGAGGGCTACCTGAAGACCGTCGAGGAGTTGCGGCAGGAGTTGGGACCCGATCTCTCCGACGACGACCTGCTGCTCAAAGTGCTCATTCCGGGGAGGCCGGTGAAGTCAGCGGGGCAGACGAGTGGCGGAGGCAGCGCAGCGAGTGGCGGCGCGACTTCGGGGGCCGCATCGCCGGCGGCCGCACTATCCGGCGCCGCACCGGCCGCGTCGACGGCAGGCGCTCCCGCCGGGGTCGCGGGCTCCGGCCCACGGCACTTCATGGTCGAGGTCGATGGAGAGGTCTTCAGCGTCAAGATCCTCCCCTCCGACGGGAGTGGCGACGGGGCGACCGTCATCGAGCCTGCCGGTGGGGCGGCGGCGCGGCGCGAGGCGCCCGAGGGCGCGATCTTGGCCGGGGCTGCCGGGCTCGTGCTCTCCATCAAGGTGGGCGCCGGCGACTCGGTCGCCGAGGGCGATGAGGTGGCCATGATGGAGATCATGAAGATGCGCAGGAGCATCCTCACTTCGCACGCGGGGGTGGTGACCGAGGTCTGGGCCGAGGAGGGCCAGATGCTCGAGGCCGACGACGTGCTCGTGGTGGTCGGCTGACATGCTCCGCAAGGTCCTGGTCGCCAACCGCGGGGAGATAGCCGTCAGGGTCATGAGGGCCTGCCGCGAGCTGGGTATGGCATCGGTCGCCGTCTATTCCGAGGCCGACAGCGATGCCCTGTTCGTCAAGGTGGCCGACGAGGCCTTCCTCATCGGTCCTCCGCCGGCCTCCCGCAGCTATCTCGACATCGAGAAGATCATCGCGACCGCCGAGCAGTGCGGCGCCGACGCCATCCATCCCGGATATGGGTTTCTGGCCGAGCACCCCGGTTTCGCGGCTGCCTGCGAAAGCCGGGGCATCACCTTCGTCGGGCCTTCGAGCCGCGTGCTGGCGCTCGTGGGCGACAAGGCCGCCGCCCGCCGGGAGATGATCGCCGCGGGCGTGCCGGTCGTGCCCGGCAGTAGCGAGTGTGTGGCCGACCCCGAGAGGGCGAAGAGCATCGCCGCCGAGATCGGCTACCCGGTGACCATCAAACCCTCGGGAGGCGGGGGCGGCATCGGCATGACGATCGCGAGCGGAGAGGGCGAACTACCTGAGGCGCTCGAGACCGCGCAGTCGGTCGCCCGCAATGCGTTCGGCATCGGCGACGTCTACCTCGAGCGGTACCTGGCCGATCCACGGCACGTCGAGTTCCAGATACTGGCCGACTCCCATGGGAACATCGTGCATCTCGGCGAGCGCGAGTGTTCCATCCAGCGCAGGCACCAGAAACTCATCGAGGAGTCTCCCTCACCGGCGCTCGACGCCGATACGCGCCGCCGAATGGGTGAGGTCGCCGTGAACGCGGCCCGCCAGGTGGGCTACGAGGGCGCCGGCACGGTGGAGTTCCTGTGGTCGAACGGCCAGTTCTACTTCATGGAAGTGAACGCCCGCGTGCAGGTGGAGCATCCCGTGACCGAGATGGTCACCGGCGTCGACATCGTCAAGGAGCAGATGCGCGTGGCCGCGGGACTCGCCCTGAGTTTCTCTCAGAGTGACATCGTGCTGAACGGCAGCGCCATCGAGTGCCGCGTCAACGCTGAGGACGCCACCGACGATTTCGTGCCCTGTCCGGGCAAGATCCGCGGCTATCTGCCCCCCGGAGGTCCTGGTGTGAGAGTCGACAGCGGGGTCTACGACTCGTACTCGATTCCGCCCTTCTACGACTCCCTCATCGCGAAGCTGATCGTCTGGGGACGCGACAGGGACGAGGCCATCGCCCGCATGAAACGAGCGCTGCGCGAGTACGCCATCGTCGGTGTCAAGACCAACATCGCCTTCCATTTGGCGGTGATGAGCAACGAGCGCTTCGCACGGGGCGAATTGGGCACGCACTTCATCGAGCGCGAGACGAGCCTGGCGGCTGAGACGAAGCGCATCGCCGAGGAGGAGCTTGGTCTGGGCGATGCATTGACCGGCCTTGGCCGCGACAGAAGGAAGGTAGCCGCGATAGCGGCAGTGGCAGCGGTGATTCGCAACTGACGGGGTATCGCTCAACGACGATCGGGGGCCACATGCATTCGAAGCGGAACGTACTGCTGATCGCGACGTTGGATTCCAAAGAGGTCGAGACCCGGTTCATCAGGGAGCATCTCGAGCAAGAGGGGCTCGAGGTCTACCTACTCGACGCCAGCATCCGCCGGACCGTCGAGGCGGGTGCGCACATCACTCCCGACCAGATCGCCGCTGCCGTGGGCACGACCATGCCCGACATCAGGGCCCTCAACCACGAGGGCAAATGCATGGCCCTGATGATCCAGGGCGCCATCGTGCGCGCCCGCGAACTCGACGACCAGGTCGGTTTCAGCGGCATCATCGCGGCCGGCGGCTCGGGTGGCACCACGTTGGGCGCGGCGATCATGCGCACGTTTCCGTTCGGACTGCCCAAGGTGCTCATCTCGACCATGGCCTCAGGCATGACCAAGCCTTTTGTGGGCACCAAAGACATCGTCATGCTCAACTCGATCTGCGACGTGGCCGGCATCAACACGGTGACCCGGCGGGTCTTTGAGAACGGCGTGCGGGCCCTCGCCGGCATGGCCAAAGCCTACGCGCCCGTGGTGTCGTCGGGCAGACCGGTGGCGGCCATGACCACCCTCAGCACCACCGACCCGTGCTGCAACCGGGTGCGCGCGGCGCTCGAGCAGGCCGGCTCGGAGGTCATGGTCTTCCACTCGCAGGGCACCGGGGGACCGGCCATGGATGAGACGGTGCGCGAGCAGGACGTCTCGCTCGTGATCGACCTCTCCCTCATCGAAGTGGGCGACTTTCTGGCCCAAGGTCTCTACGACGGGGGCCCCGACCGGTGCAAGGCCTCGCTCGACAAGGGCGTGCCCACTATCTTCGTGCCCGGCAATATCGACTTCTTGGTCGACGGTCCTGTCGAGGGGTCGCGGGTGCGCTTTCCCGGCCGCCGCTACCACATCCACAACGCCTCGGTGACGGCGGTGCGGGCCGACGCCAACGACTACAAGCGCGTGGCCGAGCATATGGCGGGGCTCATCAAGGAGGCGAAGGGCCCGGTGGCCTTCTACGTGCCGCTGCTCGGGTTCTCGTCGCACGACAGCGAACAGGGCCATCTGCACGACCCGTCGCTGCCGCCGGTCTTTGCCGAGCACCTGCAGAAGGTCATGCCCGAGGGCGTGCCGGTCGTCGTGTTGCCGTACCACATCAACGATCCGGAGTTCGCCGACGCGCTCATCGAGCGGGCGCGGGCGTTTCAGGGCAACGCCTGAGCCGGCCGCCGCGCGACAGCGCTCTCTCTAGAAAATCCCACCGACGCCGATATTCCGAGCGAGTCGGGGTATCGGAGCGAATGATCGGGGGGAGTTTCATGGGGCGGACGCTGGCGCGTCGAGTCGAAGGGCTCGACCCCTCACGGGCGTTCGCGCGCGCGGTGGTTGTAGCCATCGCGGCGTTGGGCTTGATCGCCGTGGTGGCGGGCGCCACCGCCGTTTCTGGATGCGCCGTCGGGGTCTCAGAACAGGACGGTGCCGCCTCAGAACAGCACGGGGCCGTCTCAGAGATGAACGTCGCGGTCTCAGAAACCGAGGTCACAGGAGAGCACGACCTGGCCGGGCATCCCTCGGGCGCATCAAGCTCCAAGTTCGCAACCGCGCGCGGTTGGGCCGTCGACGAAAAGGCCAGGCAGCTCTTGCGCAGGGCCATGATCGCGATCGAGGTGGCCTACGTCGATCTGAGAACGTACGATCCGGGTGTGATTTCACCGCCCGTGGTCGCCGCCGCCGACGACTCGGTGACCTGGGTGCCCGTGGCCGACGGAAGTGCCGCGACGGCGCCGACCGCCCTGGCGTACACCGGCGCGGTGAACTATTCGGGCACGGAGACAACCTACGCCGTGGGCACAGTATCTTCGACGGGAACCACCTTCGGCGCGATGGTCGACCCGGGCGCCGGCACAACGATCTTCTACGTGAACGGCGAAGAGCGGGCCTGGTAGGGAGGCGCGGCCGCCGGGTGTCGCGCGGCCGCTTGTGGACCGTCGCCTCGTTGACTATCCTGGGGACGATGCCGTCTTCACTGGGACCGCCGGCGTCAAGCCTTGACGAGGGTAGGCACCGTCGAAGATTGGAGCGATCGTTACCGACACCGCCAGTGCCGTCTGGTACTACACCAAGCACGGCGCACCCGCCGATCAGCATGTAGGCCCGCTCGCCTGGGAGCAACTGGTTTCGTATGCTCGGGGCGGGATGATCGTGCCTGACGAC
>JAKAHF010000151.1 GCA_021815245.1 Actinomycetes bacterium | reverse complement strand
GTACCCTTGTCAGCGGAGCGCTGAAGCCCAGACAACCCGCGCTCCGACCGGTGTTTGTCTATTCATGGGAGTGACTCATGGCCGAATCGAAGTACGGCAAGTACATCCTCACCGAAGATCGCATGCCTCCGTTTCCGCCCGCCATGGTCGAGGCCATGGAGCGCCAGGAACGCAATGGCGCCACACTCGAGCGGACGATGCTCTTGGGCATCATGAACTCCATAGTTCCCGGGTGCTCGCTGTTTGCCGGCTGCGAGATCCTCTGGGGGCTGCCCGGCGGCAAGCCGGTCGAGATCGAAATAGCCCACTCGCATGAGTTCGACGAGGTCATAGGCTTCGTCGGCACCAATCGCAACTATCCCCGCGATCTGGGCGGTGAGATCGAGGTGCTCATCGGCGGCGAGCGGCATGTCGTCACCAAGACCTGCCTCATCTTTGTGCCCAAAGGCGTGGAGCATTGCCCCATCACATTCAGACGCATCGACACGCCGATAGTCATGTTCGAGGCCGCCAACGACCCGGAATACGTGAAGGTCTTCGACTCCTGAAGGGAGCCTGCTTGTCGGGCTTGCATGCTTGAGCAACTCATTGTTTGCAGCGAAAAGTCATTCTCGGTAGCGAATCTGCCGGTCGTTCGTTAGGATTTCGGGCGGCGCTACAGGGAAGAACTATAACGAGGGAAGCTTATTCGAAGATCACACCTCGACCTGACAGGAAGCTGCACGTGACCCGAGCTAATGAGAAGCACACCAAGAAGGATTTCACGACCGCCTTCATCGATCTGGCCCGGGAGAGGTTCGGGCAGAGTTCAGGGAAAGTTGACTTGCGTCCGATCCTCAGCCAGGTTGAGGGGTATTCATACGAGGCGCTCCGTCTCATGCTGAAGGGACAGCGCACGCTCAAGATGGAAGCCATAGAGGGCATGTCGAAAGTACTCGGTGTCTCGCCGCATCACTTCATCGAGTATCGGCAGATGTGGACCAGTCGAATGATGCAGCGCCACCCCGATCTGGGGGACTCGCTCTACCATATGACGAAGCAGTATCTCGAGGGCAAGTCCGACTGACCAGACCTTGCCGGTGCGCCGCCCGGACTCTCGACCGACCCCCATGGACGCCGGCAACGCCGTGTTGTATGGTTTGACCTGACCAAGCGCTGATGGTGCGGGTGTGCCACGGCGGCGATTCGAGTCGGGGGGCCATGGATTCTCGCATACCGTCGTCCGACATCAGGTATCTGCATCTCACCTGCTCTCTGGTCTGTCTGATGGGGGCCGCAGCTGGACTGGGGGCGGCGTTGCTGTGGGATCACGCTTCCTCTCCAGGGGGCGTTCTCGCGTGGGCGGCACTCCTGTTGGCCCTTCACTCGAGCGGCCGGCTCATCCGTTCCCTGGCTCGTTGGCGAGGGCTGGTTCTCGTCGCGGCCGGTCTTGTCATGCTGCGGCTTGGCTTCTGGATCGTGATGTCGCCGACCGTGGCCGATTTGCCCGGCTGCGCGGCCTTCAGCGCATTCTTGTCCGCAGGCCTCCTTCTCGCTGTGGGTCTCACGGTTGCGCTGCTCAAATCCCAGTCGGGAGAGACGGCGGCGAGAAATGACCCGGTCGTAGCCGCGCTTGGTGTTCTGGGCGGCCTGCTTGGCGTTCTCGCGGGGGTCGTGACCCTGGTCGGCCACGGGCCCATCTTTGGAGGTCCTGCCCTTGTGTTGGCCCTGGCCGGCATCTTCGGAGGGCTCATGGCTGAGGGCAACCGCGTGCTTGCCTATGCTTTGCTGATCGTGCCCGGGGTCCTGGGTTTCGCCTTTGCCTGGCTCCACTGGGCGCCGGCCGGGGTGCTGCTCGTCGCCGCCGGGCTTGTTGAGACTGGGCCCGAACTGCGCGCTCGATTGGGACGCGCCGGTTAGTCTGCACCGTTTGCACCGCTCCGGCAACCGATGAGCCCTCGCCAAGAAGACATGCGGCCCCGATAGAAGGAAGGCCCCGCTACAAGGTAGCGGGGCCTTCGCGTTGTGTTGATCGCGTCGCGACGCCCGGATCTATCTGACGGCGCGGACGGGCGGAGCGATCGCTCGACTCAACCCATCATCACGTTGGGTAAGAAGGTCGCGATCACGGGCAGTGCCACAAGCACCGCCACGTGCACGAAGTCGGCCACGACGAATGGCGTCGCTCCTCTGAAGACCTTGCCCATCGGCACCTTGTCGGCTATGCCCTGGATCACATACAGGTTCATGCCGACCGGCGGCGTGATGAGCCCGATCTCTGCTACTCGCACCACGATGATCCCGAACCATATGGGGTGGAATCCGAGCTTCATGACCACCGGATAGAAGATCGGCAGCGTGACCAGGATCATGGCCATGGAATCCATGAACATGCCGAGCACGATGTAGATGATGACGATGATCAGTAGGATCCAGTATCTGTTGACGTCCATCGCCAGCAACGAGTCGGAGAGCGCCTGCGGAAGTCCGGTGACCGCGAGAAAGTACCCGAACATGTTGGCCCCGAGCATGATGAGGAAGATCATGCTCGACGTCATGACCGCGTCGGTAAGGCTGTGTTTGAAGGCCTTCCAGGTGAGTTGCCGCTTCGCCGCGGCGATCGCGAAGGCGCCGAACGCACCCACACCGGCGGCCTCGACGGGGCTGAAGATGCCGAAGTAGATGCCCCCGATGACGAGAGCGAAGAGAATGATCACCGCCCAAGAGTGCCTGAGCGACTTCACCTTCTTCCAGATGGATATGGGGTCGCCGGCCGGCGCCTTCTTCTTGTACAGCAGGCATATGCCGCCGATGAGGACTATGTAGAAGAGCGCCTGCAAGATGCCCGGCAGGAACCCGGCAAGAAAGAGCTTGCCGATGGAGTTCTCGGTCAACACGCCGTAGATGATCATGATCACGCTGGGGGGGATGAGGATACCCAGGGTGCCTCCGGCGGCCAGAGTGCCGGTCGCGAGACCGTCATCGTAGCCGTGCTTCTTCATCTCCGGAAGAGCGATCTTGCCCATGGTGGCGGCGGTGGCGACACTGGAACCGCACACTGCGCCAAAGGCCGCACACGCGGCGACGGTCGACATGGCCAGACCGCCGCGCACGCGTCCGAACCAGGCGCGCGCCGTAGTGTACAAGTCGCCGCTCATGCCGGAGTGGAAAGCGAAGTTACCCATGAGCACAAACAGCGGTATCACGATCAGGCCGTAGTTCGAGAACGTCGAATATGGCACGATCCTGACGATGCCGAGAGCCGAGCTGAATCCTGATACGGCGGCGAAGCCTACGAAGCCGACTGCTCCGAGGGCAACGCCGACCGGGACCCCAAGAAAGAGGAGGACGAAGAGGATGCCCATGCCAAGTACGCCGATCTCAGCTGGCGACATGAGCATCACCCTCCTCTCCACCGCGCACCGTGAGGCGCGCGTAGCTGATCAGATCGCGCAGGATCACCAGCGCGAACATGATCAGGTAGATAGTCAACACGATCACGAACGGGAAGTCGGGGATAGGTATGGTGGTTGCCTTCTGCATGGAGTCGATGAGCAAAGAGGCGTACTTCGCCGTTTGCCAGACCATGAAGCCGACGAAACCAAGAGTGATGAGATACGCGAAGGTGCTCAGGCCTGACTGCACTCTCTTGGGCAGAAACTGGGTGAATACGTCCACCCTGATGTGCTTCTTGCGAAGAGCGGTGAGGGCGAGGCCACTCGGGATCACCAGCGCCATCATGTACGAGGAGAGCTCGTAGTCCCCTTTGATGGGAGTCTTCAGGAAGTAACGGAGAGCGACATCCACGAAGGTGAACACCATGAGCACCGCGAGGATGCCGCTCCCGATACCGTAGAAGATGCTGGCGGTCCGCTCGAGAATCGCATCAAGTGTTTTCCACGTGCGGGCCAAAATCATGCCGTCTACCTTGTCGGCTAGTGAACTACTGTGATGACGTTGCGGTTTGTCGGCCTACTGCTCGATGAGCTCGAGGCACCTGTCGAGGATGGCCTGGGCATCGGCATGGCCGGCGGCCTCCATGTCCTTGACCCACTTGTCCCAGAGCGGCTGGCCGTACTGGGCCTTCCACACGGTCTCGATCTCCTCGGGCGTGGGGGTGATGTATTCGAGCTTGTAGCCACCCTCTTCGGCAGTCTTCTTGACCGCCGCGGCAGCCGTGTCGAACATGTTGTGACCCCAGAACTTGGAGCCTTCGAGGCCGCTCACCGAGTCTATTGCGGTCTTGACGTTGTCGGGCAGGCCGTTCCAGCTGTTGTTGTTGAAGCTGATGCCGAAGAGACCGGTGCAGAACGGCACGACGGTCAGGTACTTGCCGACTTCGTAGTGCCTGAAGGAATACAGCGATTCCCAGTTAGTGAGGATGCCGTCGAGCACGCCTGTCTGCAGAGCCTGGTAGGTATCGGGCATCGGCATGCTCACCGCGACACCGCCGAGAGCTTCGATCAACTGGGTCGGCGGGCCGCCGACGGCGCGAATCTTGAGGCCCTTGACGTCCTCAGGAGCGCGTACGGCCTTCTTGGTGGTCAGCAGATAGTAGGGGCTGGACGCCCACAAAGCGACCGGATGATTGTCGGCGAACTGCTCGGCCATCGACGGGAACTCGGTGTAGAGCTGCCACGCGACCGCCCCGGCCTGCTCGGCGCTCTCGAAGGGCATGAACGGCAGGGTCACCACTTCGGCAAGCGGAGTCAGGTTGGCCCAGTACTGGTGCATGCACCACGCGAGATCGGCAATGCCGGCTTTGAGACTTTCCCAGGTGTCCTTGCCGGGGAAGAGGGTCTGGCCGAAGAAGCGCTCGACCTTGACCTGACCCCCGGTAACCTGTTCGATCTGGTCTAGCCACGGATTGGCGGCTTCCTTGCCCACCCAACCTGTCTCAGCATTCTGGTCGGCGTACTTGAGCTTGATGACCTCGCCCGTGAAGGCGGTCGTCTCGGTCGATGCGACCGTGGTCGCAGTAGTTTCAGCGGTAGTCTCGGTGCCGCTCTGCGCCGTCGTGGTCGCGGTGGTGGCGGGAGCGACCGTGGTATCGGTGCTCGCGTCTCCGCCGCAACCGGCGACTACGGCTCCCGCTGCAAGCACTAGTACCAGTACCAGTGCAGTCAGGAGTACTGACGGTAGGCGATGCTTCATCAAAGAACCTCCCTGTTCGTCGCGGTTTGGGAGACACCCTCCCATTGTCCTTGCCCGGCGTCTGGTAGCAGGTCGGGGTCTCGTCCCGGCCCCAAGAAAACCATAAACCAGAATCGCCATTCGCAACAATACACACAGCTGCCGTACCCGTCAAATCGATTGTTGGACGACAGCCGGCGAGGAGCGCTCGCTCTGCGGGCGACGGACGCACAGCGAAACGGCCGGCGGGTGGAGCGTCGACGTGGGCCCCTGTGCCGTGCCTCGGCCGAGGCTTCGGAGGGCTACAGATCGTCAGCCACGCAAGTAGAGCGTCAGGGCTCTCTTTATCTCGCTGGCGATGATCGGATCTGCGATGTCCTGGTGCAGCTCGTGATGTAGACCGAATACCATCGTGCCGCGAACCACGGCGGCGTACAGGCCGTACGCCATTGCGATGGCCACACTAGGATCTGTGTGCCCGATCTCCTCACGGTGGGCGAGCAGTACCGAAGCGAACACCTCTCGTCGCGCACGGTTGACTTTCGAGCCTGTAACGCGCATTTCTGGGTCGAATACCGAGCTCATCATGAATGCGCGGGAGAGTTCCCGGGTCGAGACCATGTGCCCCAGCAGCACGTCGAGCAACCGGTCGATGGCCTCCGCCAGGTTGGCGGCCTCGGCGCCCCGCCGTAGCATCTCGGCGCGAAGCACCGGTTCGACACGGTCGTGAAAGCGCGCCTGCACCGCTCGTAGCAGCGAGGTCTTGTCGGGAAAGCGAGCGTAGAAGGCCCCAACGGAAAGGTCCGCCTGTGCGACGACGTCGGCTATGGTCAGCGATTCGGTGCCCACAGCCGCGATGCGTTCCTCGGCGGCGTCGAGCAGCCGCTGCATGGACTCTCGGCTGCGCTTCTGCTGCGGGGGGTTGTAGGGTACCTGGTCGCCTTCCATGGGGCGACTATACACGATACGAACAAGAATAAGAATCATACTTCTGGTTCATGGTAGCCCGGGCGTAAATGAGAGCGCGTGAGGCTATCAGCGCCGGCCCGGAACCCGCGGACGCGGGGCTTTGGCGGACCATCGGTCCGCGGAGCGGGAGGCGTCGATATGCCAGGCGCCGATGCTGTATGTCGGGTGTGCCGAAGCGGTATCCTGAAATCCGGCGACATCTGCAAGTCGAGGGGTCGCCGTCCGTTTGTCTGGAATCCTGTCGACCAAGGCGGTGGCAAGAATGTTCTATCCGGTTTAACTCGAATTCGACG
>JAKAHF010000150.1 GCA_021815245.1 Actinomycetes bacterium | reverse complement strand
CGCTCCGAGGGGCGGCAGGTGATGGCCTGGAGACGACCCTCTAGGTCATGCGCGCCGCGTCGCGGAGCGCGAGCAGATTGCGGCCGAGCACCGGCGAGTACTCTTCGAGGTCGAGCTTGGCAAGCTTTGCCCGAACGCGGTCGGGCAGCAGTTCGGGAGGCAGGTTCCGCAGGATCACATCGGTCTCGTCGCGGTCGAATTCGGCGACAAGCCGCTCCTTGCGCGCGTAGTAGCGGTTCTGTGGACACAGGTCTTGGCAGCGGAGGCAGCCGACGAGGCAGTGGTGGGAGCGCGGGTCGAGGTCTTGAGGCCAGTCGCCCGGGTTCTCGTTGTACTGTGTGAGGCAGCGAGTCGCATCGATGACCGTGCCGGCGTGCGGGATGCAGCCGGTGGGGCAGTGGTGGTGGCAGTTGCGGCACGGCGGGCAGGAGCTGAGCAACTCGCTGCCGACCCTATGATATTCCTCGGCGCCGAGGTCGGCGTCGGTGCAGTAGGTATCGAGGC
Organism: Actinomycetes bacterium; assembly: GCA_021815245.1. Next base: position 5,874 of record JAKAHF010000150.1, on the reverse strand, counting down.
GGACCTTGCTCCCCAGACCCTTCACGTAGACGATATTGTTACGCCCATACTGGGCAAGACCCGATTTGACCGCCAGCAACTTTCTGGGCACACGGGCGTCGGTGACCGAGTAGCCGGCCCCGTCGAGTATCGAGCGCATGGTCTCGAGACAACGTTCGCGCCCGTCGGAAGACAGGTAGGTCGACGGGATAACGGCCTCGATCGGCCCCGTGTCGAGTTCGAACCGCACTTTGACCGACGGCGACGGATAGGCCACCACGATGAGCGTGCGCGGTGCGGGCATTTCAGGAGGCGCCACAAACTCGAGCGACTCGTGGTACTCGGCGTAGAGGCTTTCGGCAAGCAGGCCGTCGCGACGCAGATCGGCCAGCGTGGCCTCGAGCAGCGCCAGCGTCGAGAGGGGGGCGAAGCGATAGCGAAAGCCTGCCCGAGAGAGGGCCGCGCCGAACTCCGTCTTGATGTCTGCACCCGCCAGGGCCGAGTCGACTGGCTCCGCGGCTGGGTCAACCTCGCGTATCATGTGAGAAGCATAGCAGTGCGGTCGGACGGCAACGACCGGCGGTACGGCGCACCCAAAGCAATGGGCAAGATTTTGAACGGGAGACTCCATGGCTCGCCGCAAGATAATCGAGATCGACCGCGACCTGTGCAACGGCTGCGGCCTCTGCACCACCGCCTGTGACGAAGGCGCCCTCGAGCTCGACGACGAGGACAAGGCCGTGCTCGTGCGCGAGATTTTCTGCGACGGCATGGGCATGTGCCTCAACGTCTGCCCCACCGGAGCTCTCACCATCACAGAGCGTGACAGCGAGGGATACGACGCCGAGGCTACCCGCGAACACGTCAGGACCACGCGCGGAGAAGCAGCCGTGGCCGCCGTTCATCCCGGAGAGGATGAGCTTGGCGGTGCCGCGATGCCGGCCCCGTCTGAACTCACTCAGTGGCCCATCCAGCTGCACCTCATCTCGCCGGCCGCTCCGTACTTCAAAGACGCCGACCTGCTCATCGCCGCCGACTGCACGGCGTTTGCTCGTGGCAGCTTCCATGCCGACATGCTCAAGGGACGCAAGTTGGTCGTCGCCTGTCCCAAGCTCGACGACACGAGCCCCTACGTCGAGAAGTTGGCCGACCTTTTTCGCACGGCCTCGCCGAAGTCGATCGTCATCGCGCGCATGACTGTGCCGTGCTGCGGCGGCATCGAGAGGATCGTTCAGTTGGCGCTGCAGCTCGCAGGTGTCGACATCCCGGTGAAGACGATCACCATCGACCCGCACGGCGATGTCGTCGGCGAGTCTTGAGGACCACTGCGACATGAACACGAACTCACTCGAAGCCTGAGGAGGGGACGATGGTCAAGAAGAACATCGGCAATAGCTTCAACATCTACCCGATGCCGGTGGCGATCGGCGGCACCGTGACCGACGGCAAACCCAACTTCATGACGGCGGCCTGGCTCACCAAGCTCAACTCCGATCCTCCACTGGTGGGACTGTCTCTCGGACACAAGCAGCACACCGCCAGGGGCATCAAGCAGTGCGGCCAGTTCAGCGTCAACGTCCCCAATGCCGATCAGGCCGTGCTCGCCGACTACTGCGGACTCGTGCACGGATATGAGGAGAACAAGGCCTCACACTTCGAGATCTTCGAGGGCGCCCTCGAGTCGGCCCCGATGGTGCGGCAGTGCCCGCTCAGCATGGAGTGCCGCCTGACACAGACGATCGAACTGCCCAAGGACTACCTGTTCATCGGCGAGGTCATCAGCGTCTACGCGACCGAATCGGTGCTGACCGACGGCAAGGTCGACCCGGTCAAGCTGAATCCGTTCATGCTCACCATGCCCGACAACGGTTACTGGACGCTCGGCCGGCGCATCGGCGACGCCTGGGAAATCGGCAAGGTGATGCTCAATTCCTAGGGCTTCGGGGAGAGGATCGTTCTTGCGCGACTTTCTCGTGCGGTGGGGCATCACCACCATAGCCGTAGCCGTGGCCGCGTGGATCGTGCCGGGCATCCACGTCGGGGGACCTCACCAGATCTGGACCGTCGTGGCGGTGGCTCTCGTTCTCGGCTTCGTCAACGCCTTCATACGCCCGGTGCTCTACGCCCTGTCGTGCGGCCTCATCGCTCTCACTCTGGGAGTGTTCACGCTGGTCATCAACGCGCTCATGCTGATGCTTGCCTCATGGATAACCTACGACGGCATCGGCCTGGAGTTCAGGGTAGACGGCTTCTGGAACGCCTTCGTGGGCGCGCTGATCGTGAGCATCGTCTCGATACTCGTTTCGGTGTTCGTGGGCGACAAGGTCAGAGGGAGAAGGTAGCGTTCTCGTCGCGAAAGCCCGGCGGAAGATCTGCCGGCGCTCCGAAGTCTAAAGCGCGTTCATCGCGCCCACCATCGCCGACGGGTCGATGGCGGGTATCTGGCCTTTGTTGCTCGGGTTGAGCACGGCTACCACGTCGCGCACGTATGCGCCATTCCTACGCTCGGCCAGATCGACCACGGTGCCCGGCTGACGGCCCACCACGAGCCTGACCCTGGGACGGTCGACCGGTGAGCCCACGGCCGGAGCCTTGCAGACGACACCCGCCTCCCGGCCGGTCAACGCGAGCACCGTGCCGGGCGGGTAGACTCCGAGCACCTCTATGAAGAGTTTCACGAGCGAGGGATCGAGCTGTGTGCCCGCGAGCTTGATCAGATGCAGAATCGCCTCGGGCGGCGTCGGATTGACCTTGCGGTAGACCCGGGCGGTCGTGAGGGCGTCGAAACAGTCGGCGATAGCGCAAACGCCGCCGAACAACGAGACGCTCTTCTTGATCTCCACCGGCGGGTAGCCGCTCAGGTCATGGTTCAGGTGATGCTCGAAAGCCACCACCACCGACCGCATGTTCGAGGAGTTGAGCCGCTGGTTACCGAGCAGAGAATAGGCGGCAAGCACGGGGTGCCGGCGCATCTCCTGCCATTCCCTCTGATCGAGCGCGCCGGGCTTGTGCAGCACGTCGGGGTCGACGCCGAGCTTGCCGGCGTCGTGCAAGAAGCCCGCGAGGCACAACTCCCCCAGCCGGGCTTTCTCGAGACCCAGACGCTGACCGAGCAGGGTCGACAGCACCGCCACGTTGGTCGAGTGAAGGATGAGATAGCGGTCGAAGTCCTTGATGGTCGTGAGGGCAAGCAGTGACGACGGGTCACGCAAGATCTGGTCGACCACCGCTTGGGTCACGTGGCGCACGCGCCTGACCATGCCCTTCTCGAGAGCCCCGCCCAACTGCGAGAGCTCAGCTCCCAGTTGCATGGCCGCGGTGTAAGCGACGATCGGTGTGACATCGACGGTGCTGGTGCCCTTGCCTCGGGCGGCATAGTCGGCCCTGACGTTGTCGACCCGTGCCTGAGTGAGCAGGGTCTGCAGCTCTCCGCTGGGGCACGCGGCAGTAGCGGCCAGCACGCCGAGCGCCTGCATCAGTTCGGGTTCGGTGAGGCCGGGCTTGAAGTAGATGCCGCTGATCGACCAGTTCTCGAAGAGCTGCATGAGAAAGGTGAAGCGCCGGTAGGTCGCGACGGAGGACGGCACACGGTCGTCATTCACGTAGAAGCAGTGGCTGTGCACGACGAGATGCAGCGCTCCACTTTCCGAAAGGCGCCCGGCGATCATGCCGTACAGAGACGAGCAGACCTGCCGCATGACCGAGTTGGCGGCATTGTAGTAGGCGGCCGTGCGGATGGCGCCCGCGAGACTCAGCACGAGATATTGATTCTGCTTCGCGAGCAGCTCTGATTCGGGCGCCGGGCTCACTGGCGGTCTCCCCACATGCGAGCCCGGGCCTCGCCGAGAGCCCTGGCCGCCGCCTTCTGAAGCTGCGCCTCGCCACAATCGCACGCCTCTTCGAGAGCCTGTAGAGCCGACGGGGTAGCTACGACGCTCAGCGCCTGCAACGCGCCAAGACGCAGCGGCAAAGACTTGGTGCCTATGACCTTGCGCCGCCAGATGCGGTTCAACACCTCCACTGTCGTCTCGCCGCCCAGACTGGCGTACGCAGCCAAGACGGCGTTGATCTCCTCGGCGGGCCGGGTGGAAAAGTCGCGAGACTCTATCTGGCTCTCGAGCGCATGGGCGTTGACTCTGGTGCCGTGGCGACCGAGCCCGCCCGCCGCGAGCACCCGCACCGACAGATCGTCGTCGGCGAGCGCTCTGGTGAACAGCCCGGCAGGTCGGGAGCCCGGCACAGTATCGGCACTGCGCATGACCTCGCGACGCACCCGGGCGTCGGGGTGCCGCACAAGAGGCTCGAGATAGTCGAGCAGCTGCGGATGCCCCGAGCCGGTGGCCAGCGAGACGGCATTGCGCACGACATACCAGCGCTGGTCGCGCAGCAAGGGCCACAGATGCTCGGTCGGCACACCGCCCGCCATGTCGAGAACGTCGAGAGCGATCTTTCTGACTCCCTTGTCGTTGCTCTCGGCGAGCAGGCCGAGCACCGTCGGCAAGATCCACTCGCGCATCTTTGCCAGCACTTCCTCGGCCTGTCTCAGTTCGGCCGAAGATGCCTGGTCGAGGCTGCCGATGAAGTTGGCGATACGCTCGCTCGTGGCTACTTCGGAGATGATCTGGACGGCGAAATCGGGAGAGCGCCGTCCATCCGCCTGCAACGCCAGCAGACGGTCGATCATGAGTCCGAGAAGCTCAGCGTTGCCGGTATCGAAGAGGCGCTCGGTGACCATCTGGAGCGACTGCAGAAGCATGTCGAGCCCGTTGGGGGGCTCGGTCGCGCCCGCGATCTCGAGAAGAACGATGACGAAATCCTCGAACGCGTCGTCGAGAGTCGCCACCGCCTGCTCGCTGCTCTGGATGTCGGCTTCGGTCACCGTCACGAGCTCCGCGTCTGCGGCCTCGGGTGCAGCCTGACCCTCATCGGACCCGCCCGCCCCACTGCCCGAGGTAGCCTCACCGCCTACGCTCCCCGTCGGGTTCAGCTCCCCGAGGCGACGGAGCACGGTGTTTCTCAAGTCGTTGACCGCCTCGTCGCGTAGGGCCTGCCCCCCGCCGCCGAGAAAAGGATCGGCCACTTCGTATTCCACGTGCTGCAGGTCGCGCTCCCAAAGAGCCGTAGCCAGGTCATGCTCGACGCTTGCGAGCTCATCGGAATGTGCCACGCATTCGACGAAACTCGACGCCTCTTCTTCGTCTATGCCCGGATGGAAGATCAAGAAGCGAAGACCGTCACGGAACATCACGAAAGCGATGCTGGTGCGCAACTCCTCCTGGTAGTACACCTCGTGGTCGTCGTAGTAGATCGTCGACTCCTCGATTCGGAGCGTCATGGTCCCGTGGTCGTCGAGATGCCGCTCGATCTCGCGCTGGAACTCGACCAGCATCTTGCGCGCGGCCGGATGGTCGGCGGGATACAGCCGGAACGCCAAGACCGCCTGCTGCAGGCGGTTGCACACCATGCGTGCCGACTCGCGAGATGAAGCTGATGTGAGCGGCTGAGTTATGGCGCAGACCTCCCCGGGTAGGTATCGGCCGCCGCCTGATACAGAGCGGCCGCAAATGCGTTTTCGGCGTGGGCATCGGCTCGTCCTGCTTCTTCAGCTTCGTCCTCGAGATAGATGCGCCGGTAGGCAAGGGTCGCCGCCAGGAGGATGTACTGCACGGCGATGCCCACGAGGGCCTTGATCGTGTCTTGATAGAAGACGAGCAGGTCGACCACGGTCAGGTCGACGATGAGGCTCACGACGGCTACCTGGACGCTCTTGCACTCGCGCCGCAGAGTCATGAGTACACCTGAGGTCAGCAGCGCCACGCCGACGCCACCTTCCAACACCGCGCGTATGGAGAACCAGATCTCGTCGCGAAGAGCCTGCAACTCGCCGATCGCGAT
>JAKAHF010000149.1 GCA_021815245.1 Actinomycetes bacterium | reverse complement strand
TGAAGCGAGTAGCCGTCGCTGTCGACGGAGGGCCCGATATCAGGCGACACCGGCGGCATGTGCCTCTCCCTTCCCGGCAAGATGGCAGGCGACGAAGTGACCGGGCTCCACCTGCTGCAGCGGGGGGCAGTCTTGCTGCTCGCAAACCGTTTCTCGATACCGGCAACGCGGCAAGAAGCTGCAGGTCGGAGGCAGGTTCATCAAGTCCGGCGGGGTGCCGGCTATGGGAACGAGCTTCTCCCCTCTCTCGCTCCGGCTCGGTACGCTGCGCAGGAGGTCCATGGTGTAGCGATGCCGAGGATTGAGAAGGATCTGATCTACCGTGCCGTGCTCGACTATCCGGCCGGCGTACATGACATAGACACGCTCGGCATAGCGTGCGACAACGCCGAGGTTGTGAGTGACGATCACCAGCGCGGTGCCCGCGCGTTGCACCATGTCGCGCAACAACTCGAGCAACTGCAACTGGGTCGTGGCGTCGAGCGCCGTCGTTGCCTCGTCGGCGATGAGTATCTTCGGATCACAGGAGATGGCCATGGCCACCATGACCCGCTGGCGCATGCCACCGCTGAATTGATGAGGGTAGTCTCCGATTCGGGTCTCCGCGTCGGGTACCCCCACCATCTTCAGCAACTCGATCGCTCGCTTCTGCGCGTCCTGCGGCCGCATGCAGAGGTGCAGTTCGAGCATCTCGCGCAGTTGAAAGCCGATGGTGAGTACCGGGTTGAGGGAGGTCATCGGCTCCTGAAAAACCATGGCGATCTTGGCACCACGCACCGAGCGTAGTTCCGGCCCGTTTGCCTCGTACTGCACCAGGTCCTTGCCCTCAAACAGCACCCTGCCGCCGGCGATGAAGCCAGGCGGACTGGCGACGAGCCTCATCACCGACAATTGGCTGACCGACTTCCCCGATCCGCTCTCCCCCACCAGACCCACGATCTCTCCCGGGTGGATCTCATATGAGACCCCGTTCACAGCCCTGACCGTGCCGCGTTCGGTCCTGAATTCGGTAGTCAGGTTCTCGACACGCAGCAGGGGCTGGCCAAGCGAAGCCTCTGTCACAGCACCCCCCTCAACCGCGGGTCGAGCGCGTCTCTCAAGCCGTCACCGACCATGTTGAAGGCGAAGACCAGAAGCATAAGGGCAACGCCCGGCGCGAACGCCAGCTCCGGGTTCGTTATCAGGTAGTCCTGACCGTCGTTCACCATGGCGCCCCAGGTAGCGGTCGGGGGGGTGATGCCGATACCCAGGTAGCTCAGCGCCGCTTCCCCGAGAACGACGCCGCCGAGCGTCATGGTGATGAAAACGATGAGCGGCGGCATGCAATTTGGTATGACGTGCGACAGCATGATCCGCCAGCTCTTCGTACCGGTTGACCGGCTGAGCACGATGTAGTCGTTCTCTTTCACCGAGAGCACCTGACCGCAGACGAGCCGCGCCGACCCAGGTATGAGGCCGACCCCCAGAGCGATGATCACGTTCAGCAGGCCGCCGCCGAGCACCCCTGCCACAAGCAGCGCCAGGAGGATCATGGGGAACGCCATGAGCGCGTCCATGATGCGCATGATGATCTGGTTGATCCAGCCTCCGAAGAAGCCGGCGATGAGTCCCAGCAGCATACCGACGATGCTACCCAGCGCCACGGCCCCGACGCCGATTATCAGTGATATCCGGCTGCCGTAGATGATTCTGGTCAGCGTATCCCTGCCCAGTTGGTCGGTTCCGAGAAGATGCTCGTGGCTCGGCCGTTCGGTGACTGCCCTGAGATTCTGGTGATTCGGGGCGTAGGGAGCGATGAGCGGAGCGAAGATGGCAAACACGAGGAACAACAGGATGACGAGTGTGCCGAAGATGACCACCTTGCGCCCGAAGAACACACGTCGGAAGCGCCTCCACTCGCTGTAGGCGGGTGTCAGTACCTCCCCGCCCGTCGGCACGACTGCTGCCTCTTCGACCATAGCGCCCCTCCACAGCCTCATCAGTTGTACCTGATCCTCGGGTCCAGCCAGCCGTAGCTGAGATCGATGAGCAGGTTGATCACGACAACGATGATGGCTATCAGAAGCACGGCACTCTGTACCGCGGGGTAGTCCTGAGCGTTGATGGAGTCGATGAGGTATCTGCCCAACCCTGGGATGTTGAAGACCTTCTCGACGATAACCGCGCCGCCAACCACCATGGTGAGCTGCATGCCCGACAGAGTGACCACCGGGATGAGCGAGTTCTTCAGCGAGTGCTTCATGATGACGGCCTTCTGCTTGAGCCCTTTCGACCAAGCCGTGCGCACGTAGTCCTGCCCAAGCACCTCGAGCATGCTCGAGCGCGTCTGCCGCGCCGTGCCGGCGAGCGGGAAGAGCGCCAAGCAGATGACCGGCATGATGAGTCGCTTCGTGCTCAGCCAGAAGTCGTCGAACGGGGAGGTGTAGCCGGACGTCGGCAGCCACTTGAGGTAAAGGGCGAACACGTAGATCATCATCACGCCCAGCCAAAACACCGGGACAGTGATACCGATGTTCGCCAGCCCGGTCACAAAGCCATCCGTCCATCGTCCCCGCCTGACCGCGCAGAGGATCCCGGCGGGGATGCCGACGGCCAGGCCTATGACGAACGCCACGAGACCGATGTGAAGCGTTATGGGGAGTCTTCGCCACATCTCGTGGGCAACGGGACCCCGGCTCATGATGGACCTTCCGAAGTCACCTTTGAGTACCCCGCCCACCCAGCTGAAGTACTGCACGATCAGCGGCCGGTCCAGTCCGAACTCGTGCTTCAAGTTGTCGAGCGCCGTCTCGTCCATGGCCACTATCTCCGACTGGGTCATGATGAGCTTAATCGGGTCGCCCGGCAGCATCCGCATGGCGAGAAACACGACCACGCTGACCAGAACGAGGACGACCACGGCCATGATGATCCTGCGAATGATGTAGGTGGTCACAGCACCCTCTCGCAGTGTCCTATATGCCCCGCCCTAGGAGGCGGTCTCTATGGGTCTCGTCACGTGCGCGGAGTGGAAGTAGGTCATGCCGAACGAGTAGCCGGGAATGGCCCCCGAGACGATCACGTGAAGATCCTGGGGATAGACGACGGGTACTCTCGCGCCGGGTCTCATGGCCGCCTTGACCTTCTCCACCTGGTCATCGGGTATGGCGTCGTTTGCGAAGAACAGCCCGCCCGGCTTGGTGTTGATGCGATCTATCAGCCCCTTCACCTCACGTTCGGTCAGCTCCTCATACGGCACCTTCGCGTTCTCGAAGAGATAGTCGACCAGGCTCGTCCTTGTGAACCCCATGCGCTGCAGCAGGATGGCCAATTCCGGGTGGATGATCATGAGGTGCTTCCTGAGGTGCGCGAAGGGGTTGCCGAAGCCAAGCTTGTACTGGGCAAGGGTATCCCGGTCGGCAGCAACGTCTTTGACCATCGTGTCCAGCACCGCCTCAATAGACCAAGGCTCGACCACGCCGCCGCCGTACAGCCGCATACCGAAGCCCGTCGCACCCCCCACCGTCGACACGGTGACACAGCTCTCCCCTTCTGTAAAGCCCTGGCTCACGTGATAGGGCTCCCAGGGAGACTGCTCCTGGTTTTCGGCGAATGTGTAGAAGGTGTGCGACGACGGCCTGCCGATGAGGGCCATGTCGACCTCACCCGGATGCAAGTAGCCTATGTTGCTCAGGCAGAGTCTGACGGCCCGGCCGATGGTGCTGTTCGCCCTCCACCCGTGGCCCAGCAGTCCCACGCCGGAGTTCATGTCGAGCTTCTTACCCAGTGGGCCGCTGACGACAATGGCGAGGGTGAACGAACCCTCGGAGCTGAGGAAGTGATGAAAGCCATTGTCTCGGGCGATGCACTCCATGGCCGCGATCACTACCGGCAGGTACTCCGGTTTGGCACCCGCCATCACCGCGTTGACCGCTATCTTGCCCACGGTGATGATGCCGCCGCGGTACGGAAGTTGCCCGACGACATGATCGGGGGGACGCTTCGTGGCGCTCAGCATCCGCGAGACCGCCTGCGGCGTTGGCGGCACCAGCGGCAATCCGTCGCCCCAGTGCCTCTCGAGATACAGCTGGTTGAATTCCTCGAGCGCCGATTCATAGCTGTCGCCGCTGACCGTCACCACTCCGGTCTCTTCCTGGTCGACACCGCCGATCGGGGATTCGAAGTCCGCGGGTGACGGCGGCTCGGTGAGAGCGGCCACGATCAACGGTGCGGTCGCTCGAGCCAGTGGCAGCAGCCCGTCGGCGGTCAGGCGGTTGGGGTAGTAGTCGATGGAGGGCAGGAAGACGATTCGAAGCGTAGACACACCCGCCGCCCTTGCTGCCATCCTGGCCGTGTGAAGCGCGTTCTCGCCCACGACCACCACCCCCGGCTTGTCCAACTCCTTCTCGAGGGCTGCCCCGTTCATGGCCGCTATCCAACCTCCCATGCCCGAGTCGCCGACGGCGTACACGAACGCGTCCGCCTCGTTCTTGGCCTTGGCGGCAGCATCCATGTCCCCCAGCGCAGTCCACTCGATCGAGGCCGAGGGATACATCTCCCTCAGAACCTCCCGCATGGCGATGCAGAAATTCTCGCCGCCCATCTTGCCGTCCCACAGCAACCTGATCTTCTTGCCATTCAGGTCGTCGAGGCGAGGCATGAGCGGCCGCTCCGGCTGCGCCGGCTCAAGCAATCCCTCCGGGTTCAAACACGAGATTGTGACCATGTTCTCTTTCACCTCCATGCATCCACGGAGGTGCTGGTCACGTAGTGCATCTCCCCTGCCTGAGCGAACGGCAGCTTCCGCTCTCCGACCGCGACGATCTGCACATCCACCGGCGTGTCGGCGGGATGCGGTGCGGGCGCGCTGCCCTCGGCCTTGTACATGTTCTCGCTCAGCCATTCCCGGAACGACTGCTTGGTCTTGAAGCCTTCTTCCGCCAGCAGCCCAAGCGCCCCGCCGCTCGCGAGAAGTGTGGCCCGCAGCCCGAAACTGACACCCTTGTAGAAGACGAACGGCTCTATCTTCAGTAGTTGTTGCTTGAGAGCCGTGTGGAACGGCTTTGGCTTCAGATGCCCGTCGTTGACGAGCGAGAAGCCGGCGAAGATGGAAACGACGCTGTCCTCGGGCTTGAAGCCCTTCTCGACATGGAGCGGCTGCCAACCTTCTGGAAGTCCTTCTTCGTCCTCGGGGAAGAGGAGGTTGCTGTAGTTCAGCGCGTTTCCACCCATGCCGAGATAGGTGCTCCCCACGACGCCCCCGTTGCCCAGGTTCTTTGAGATCAGCGTCCAGCATCTGCCCATGACGGCGTTTGCCTCGTTGAACGGTCCGAGCGCCCCGATGCCGGCGTTCATGTTGAGCTCCCGGCGTATTGGACCGTTGACGACCGCCATGCGGGTCTGGGACGTGACCGATGACCACAGTGAGGTCTGACCGGTCGAGGCAATGGCGAGAATCACCGGGAAGTGCTCGGGCCTCGCCCCCGCCATGACCGCATTGACCGCCACCTGCTCCACGGTATAGGTCCACGCCTCCTGGGGAGCGCATGGCGCCATCTTGCCCACGACCTCATCGGGCTTGTGACTGGTGCCCTTCAGCATGTCAGCAACTCGCTCTTCGGTGGGCAGCACGAGCGGGAGATAGTCGGTCCATCCCTTTTCGATGAAGAAGCGCTGCAGGTTGTCCGGAGTGTCGGGCTCGAGATGCCTTGGCACCAGCCGCTCGAAGATGCCGCTCTTCGCCTCGTCGGCCGTGACCGGCTTGGTCAGCCCGTCGACGATCTCTTGGAGCACCTCTATCCCGCTCACCGGGTCGTCCGCTAGGAGGTTCTTGCGATGATCCTCTACCGATACTCCGATGACGTGGTACGGCATGTAGGTGATGCGCATGTTGGGGATGCCCTTCTGGTGGGCCGTTTGTCTCTCCATGTCGGGGAACATCGCGCAGATGAGAGGAACCGCCGGCACTCCCATCTTCTCCAGCTTGGCGCACCAGCCGATGACTGCCGGGCCCAGCGTGTCGAGATGACCGGGACCTACGATGGCACCATCCGACTTCTGTTTGACCTCTTCCCAGAATGCCGGATCCTCATCGAAGAACGACCCAGTCTTCGCTTGCACCACCCAATCGGTATCGGGGAATCTCTCCGCAAGCAGCGCCTTGGCAGCCACGTAGAATTGCTCGGTGTCTGGGAAGTTGACGTCCACTATGTAGATGGTCTTGCCGGCGAGGCTATCGAGACGCTGCGCCAGAGGAATCAGCTCGATCGCGGGCGGAGTACCGCGCGGGTTCAGCACTGTGACGGTTTCTCCCTGCATCGGTACGCGGCTGCTGTTCATCTGGATCTCCCTGATCTCTCTTTTCGCGAAACAGAGCATGGTGCGAACGGCGGGGGGCCCCGTTCGGTTGTCTCTGGGTC
>JAKAHF010000148.1 GCA_021815245.1 Actinomycetes bacterium | reverse complement strand
GAGCTGCGCGCGAAGCAGAAGGCGGCGAGTATCACGAAGGGGGTAGTGGGCAATAGGGGCACGATGATACCCACGAGACCGATCAGCAGCGAGAGCGCCCCGGCGACAAAGAGCACGACGCGCAGAAGGCGTCCTCCGGCGGAGTCACGGTTGGGGGGTGTTGCGTCCACGCCCGACAGCTTACTAGAATCGATTCGCGCCAACACCACGCCCCCTGCCCGAGGAGCCGCATGGCCGACAGCACTCAGCAAACGCCGCCCAGCCGCGAAGAGCAGCTGTTGACCGGTGACTTTCGCAGGCTCGAGCGCGAGACAGCCCGCAAGCGCTTGGCCTGGCTCGAGCAGCGGGGCTACGCCGATCCCACGCGTTGGGACCCGGAGCGGGCGCCGGTCAGCCCCCGCCAGGCTTTCGAGTTGTTCTTCTCCGACTACATCGGGGTCGATCTCGCCGACCTCCCCATCGAGGAGGAAAGCGACGACCGCATCACGTGGCTGTCGCTCAACCCCTGCTCGACGCTCGATGCCTGCGTCAAGCTGGGGCTCGACACGCGCCCAGTCTGCCGCGCGGTCTACGAGAAACCGGTGCAGTTCTTCCTGTCGCGCCTCGACCCGAATCTGCGCTTCGTACGCGACTACGAGCAGATCCGCCCGCATGCCCCCCACTGCAGCGAGACCATCGTTCGCGTCGACCTCGACGACCTCATGCGGCAGGCGCTCGACGAAGCCCGTCTGAGCCGGACGGCCGGCGGCGGGCGCGGCTATGGAGCGGTGCTGGTCATGGGCGACACGGTGATGGCCCGGGCTCACGACTCCACCGGCGCCGACTGCGACCCCAGCCGCCACGGCGAGTTGAAGGTCATCAGCGAGGCGGCCCGTTCCCTCGGCACCCTCGACCTGAGCGGAGCGCTGCTCGTCTGCACGTGCGAACCCTGTCCGATGTGCGCCGGCGCCGCGGTGTGGGCCAACGTGACGACCGTCGCATACGGCTCGTCCATCGAGGAGACGGCGGCGATGGGCCGCACCCGCATCGTGGTCGGCATGCAGGAGATCGCCGACCGCTCGCCCTACAACGTGGAGGTCATCGGCGGCGTGCTCAAAGAGGAGTGCGACCGGCTGTACCGGTGACGACTACCCCAGGCGATCGAGCTCGCCTCCTACGCCCGGTCGCTCGCCAGATACTCCTCCACGGCTTCGGCGATCGTCTTGAAGATCCAGCGGCGCTTCGCGTCGTCGGTCTCGAGCAGCGTGAACCTGAAGCCGGCATGAGGTGAGTAGAACCCGGTCAACGGCACAACGCAGATGCCCTTCGCGGCCAGCAGGTGGTACACGAAGCGCGCGTCGGGCGACGCCGTCACGCACTGCCGCTCGACGATATCGCTCAAGACCTCGTTCTCGATAGGGAGGCGTTGATTGCCCCCGAGCGCTCCGGGTTCGAACATTGCGGTCACGTAGAAGGCGCCCTGCACAGGGCTCACGCTGATGCCGTCTACGCCGGCGAAAGCCTGCTCGGCCTCCTTGGCCCGCTCGGCGAACATCGCCGACCGGGTGCGCAGATGCTCCGGATAGCGGGCATCGCCAAACACGCGCGGCACCACCAGTTGCGGACCGCTGGTCGAGCACACCTCCAGCCGCTTGGCGGCAAGGATCGAGTCGACGTAGGCCGAGAAGTTCTGGTCGGTCCCGCGGTTGAGCACCTCGATCCACCCGCAGCGCGAACCGGGCCACGGCAACTCCTTGGAGATGCCCCGCATGACGATGGCCGGCACGTCGGGGGTGACCTCCGACAGGTGCACCGTGTCGACACCCGGGAAGACCATGTGGATGTAGATCTCGTCGGCGACCAGGAAGAGGTTGAACTCGCGCGCGATGGCGACGATCTCCTCGAGTACCTTCACCGGATAGACGGCACCGGTGGGGTTGTTGGGATTGATGACCAAGATGCCCGCGATGGTGCGATTCTTCTGGATCTTGCGGCGCAGATCGTCGAGATCGGGCAGCCAGCCGTTGTCAGGGTCGCAGTCATAGGTGAGATGCGGCAGGGCGCAGTGCGCCGACTCGGCCGACGAATGGGTGCTGTATGCCGGCGAGGGACCGATGATGCGGGCATGGGGGCTGAGGAAGCCGTACACCTTGGCCACCGCGTCGGCCACGCCGTTGAAGAAGATGATGTCGTTGGCCGTGACGCGAGCTCCCGCTCGGGCGTTGACGTGCGCGGCCAGCGCCTCACGCGCCGCCGCGAAACCTTCCGTGGGACAGTAGCCCCACGATCCGTCGAGCTCGACCACATCGTGCACGATATCCCTGATCCAAGGCACGACTCTCTCGCCCTTGGCGATGGGATCGCCGATGTTCTCCCAACTGATGTCTACCCCGTGCTGGCGCACGACTTCGCCGAATTTCACGATGTCACGAATCGCGTACGACAGGTGCGCCGACGAGGGGCTGACCAGATTCGCCCTCATCTGATCTCTCCTCCGTCGCGATGCCAAAAGTGGCGTTTGAGTATACATGAGTCATGCAGGGCGGTTTCGACGTTGACCCTCTCGCGGTCGCGGTGCTATGGTTCCGCTCGATGGAACAACCCGGCACTGCTTCGCGTTCTTCCACGCGCACTTTGGAGCGAGGTCTCGCCATACTCGATTGCTATGACCTCGACCACTGGGGGCGTACCCTGACCGAGATCTGCGCACAGACCGGTCTGGCGAAAGCGACCGCCTTTCGCCTGCTCAAAACGCTCGAACGATGCGGCTACCTGACCATGGACCCGGTCACCAACCGCTACTGCCTCGGCCCGAGCATGATGAAGGCCGCCTACGTCATGGTGTCGCACTCCGAGCTCGTGCGACTCGGTCGCCCTCTACTCGAGTGGCTGGTCGAGACCACCACCGAAACAGCGGTGCTCACGGCATGGGCGACCGAGAGGAGCATCACGCTCGACTACGTGACCACTCCGCACGCTGTGAAGCCCTACATCCGCGTGGGTCAGATCCTGAACGATCTCAACAACGCGCACACGCAGCTCTACCTTGCCTACCTGCCGCCCGAGGAACGCCGGC
Source organism: Actinomycetes bacterium (assembly GCA_021815245.1). The sequence goes on along the minus strand of JAKAHF010000148.1, from coordinate 3,344 downwards.
TGATCGTGGCACGGCAACGGGAGATCGATTACCAGCCCGGCTCCCCCCCGCCCGACGCGGCGACCCTGGAGGCCCGTCTCGAGGAGGCCCGCTCCGTCGGTCTCGCCTATGACTTGGAGACGCGCGTCAGAGGCGTGTGCGGCGTGGCGGCCCCGGTCTTCGATGTCGATGGCCACGTAGGGGCGACGCTGGGCATCATCGCGCCGACCGAGCGCTTCATGGTCGGCATGAAGGACTACACCGCGCCGCTCAAACAAGCGGCCGAAGAGCTGTCACGGCTGTTGGGATACAAGAAGGATCCCGAGCCCCGGGTCTGAGCCCCAACAAGCGGAACGGCCCGGCGCTCACCCCAGCCGGCGCCGTGACCGGCTGATAAGCTTCTCGCATGGAACGCTCCCAACAGACGATCACCCTCGTGGTGACTGCAACGAGCGGATTCCTATCCACATTCATGGCCTCGTCGGTCAACATCGCCCTTCCGCAGATCGGGGAGGAGTTCAGCCTGTCGGCGGTACTGCTCGGCTGGATCGGGCTGTCGTACGTGCTCTCCATGGGCGCGCTGCTCATGCCGATGGGCAGGGTGGCCGACATCCGCGGCCGCAAAGCCATCTACCTGACCGGGTCGGTGGCGTTCGCGGTCTTCACGCTTGCCTGCGCGCTCGCGAACTCGGCGCCACTGCTCATCGTCCTCCGCCTCCTCCAAGGTGGCGCGTCGGCGCTGCAATTCTCGACGGCGACGGTGCTCGTCATCCTGTGCTATCCACCCGAGACACGCGGCCGTGCCATCGGATTGCAGGTGGCCGGGGTCTACTTGGGCACCACCCTCGGACCGGTGCTCGGCGGAGTCATCAGCCACAACGCCGGCTGGCGCAGCCTTTTCATCATCGTGGGGGCGGCCGCCCTGCTGAACAGCCTGGTGCCGTTCTGGAAACTGCGCGGTGTGGAATGGTGCGAGCCGCGCAACGCTCGCTTCGACTACCTCGGTTCGGGAATATGGGTCGTGGGACTCAGCATGTTCCTCGTCGGGCTCTCATACACCCCGATGGGCGTTGGCATCGCTCTCTCCGCGGGGGGCCTGATGGGACTGGGCTCGTTCTTCTGGTGGGAGAATCGGGCCGCCGACCCCATTTTCAGCGTACGCCTGCTGCGCCACAACCCCATCTTCGCCTTCACCAACCTCGCGTCGTTCATCAACTACGCGGCGACCTTCGCCATGACCTTCCTGCTCAGCCTGTACCTGCAGTACAACCGGGGGCTCGATGCCCAGTTGGCCGGAGCGGTACTCGTCACGGGCAGTCTCTTTCAAACCATCTTCTCGCCGGTGGCCGGGCGGGTGGCCGACCGATTCCGCGCCCCGATCGTCGCCTCCCTGGGCATGGCGGTCTGCGTCGCCGGCCTGACCGCTCTCGCGTTTCTCGGCGAGAGCAGCCCCTGGTGGTACATCATCGTGTTCGTCGGTCTTCTGGGAACCGGATTCGCCTTCTTCGCCACCCCGATGACCCACACAGTCATGGGCAGCGTCGCCCCTCGCTACATCGGCGTTGCCGGAGCCACGCTCGCCACCATGCGCGTCACCGGGCAGAGCGTCAGCCAGGCCATCGCCACGCTGGTGCTCGCGCTTGTCGTGGGAAGGCACGCGATAACTGTGATCGACTATCCCAACGTACTGACGAGCGTGCGCATCACCTTCGCCATCTTCGCGGTGCTGTGCGTCTTCGGCGTGGCGGCCTCTCTCACCGGGCAGTGGCGCGGCAGAGGGAGCGCGACAGGCGCCGCGGGACACACCGCGCACCCGGCCGGCGGCGGCGGCATAGAGTCCTGAGCAGAGGAGGTCTACGAGGTGTTTCCCCAACCATTCAAGCTGGAACGTTTCTTCGCCATGCATGAATTCACGGCCCGCCACCTGCTGTCGACTTCCGACTGCCAGGGTCTGCCGATGGCCGACCTGCTCGCCGGTGCTCCCGCCGATCTGCGAGAGCAGTGGGAGGGTCTGACCCTCGGCTATACCGAGTCGCAGGGCCTACCGGAGCTCCGAGCCGAGATCGCGGGCATGTACGACACCGTGGCGCGGCAAGAGGTGCTGGTCGCGGCCCCCGAAGAGCTGATCTTCCTCACCATGAACGCCCTGCTACGCCCCGGCGACCACGTAGTGTGCACCTTTCCGGGCTACCAGTCGCTCTACGAGCTCGCGAACAGCATCGGCTGCGAGGTCTCGCTCTGGAAGCCGATTGAGGGTGAGACCTGGCGCTTCGACCCCGACGAGTTGAAACGGCTGCTGCGCCTCGACACCCGGCTGGTGGTCTGGAACTTTCCACACAACCCGACGGGCGCTCTGCCGTCGCGCACCGACTACGAACACATGCTCACCCTGGTTCGAGAATCGGGCGCCTGGCTGTTCGGCGACGAGATGTACCGTCTGCTCGAAGCGGTCGACGATGCCCGGCTGCCGGCGGCGGTCGACTGCTTCGGCCGGGCGGTCTCGCTCTCGGGCATGTCGAAGTCGTTCGCTCTCGCCGGTCTGCGGATCGGCTGGGTGGCGACTCACGACCTCGATTTGCTCGAGCGCATGAAGGGCCTCAAGGACTACACCACCATCTGTTCGAGTGCCCCCAGCGAGCTACTCGCCCTGATGGGTCTGCGCACACGTGACACTATCCTTGCCCGCAACTGGGAACTGGTGCGGCGCAACGTCGCCCTGGCCGAGCAGACCTTCGAGCGCATGAGCGAGGTGCTCACGTGGGTCCCCCCGCAGGGCGGCACCGTCTGCTTTCCGCGGCTGACGGACGCCGTGGCGCGCTCGGCCGGAGGCGCCGACGCCTTCTGCGCGAGGGTACTGGCCGACACGGGAGTCTTGCTGCTGCCGTCGACGACCTACGACTATGGCGACAGCCACTTCCGCCTTGGCCTGGGACGCGAGGACTTCGCTGCGGGATTGGCCGCGCTGGAGGACTATCACACTCGGGGGCACTAGACTCGACGCGTTCTTGGATTGTCGGGTGCGCGTATAATGCCTGGTTCTGACGCGCACCCCGCGCCAGACAGAAGCATTCTTCGCACAGAATTCCAGAGGGGACCCGAGGCTTTATGCCGTCCGAAAACATACGCAACGTGGCTATCATCGCCCACATCGATCACGGCAAGACCACCCTGATCGACTCGATCTTCAGGGCGGCCAGGGTGTTCCGCGAGCACCAGCGCGTCGAGGAACGGGTCATGGACAGCAACGACCTCGAGCGCGAGCGGGGCATCACCATCCGGTCGAAGCACTGCACCGTGGAATGGGGCGACTACCGTATCAACATCATCGACACCCCGGGTCACGCCGACTTCTCGGGCGAGGTCGA
>JAKAHF010000147.1 GCA_021815245.1 Actinomycetes bacterium | reverse complement strand
ATCCGTTCCCCTCGATGGCTGCCTGAGTCGCGCGGCTCCTGCCGAGCGAGCTCAGAGTAGGGTCGCTCCACCTCGAACGAGACGGCGCTTGTCGCCGGACCATATCCGAATCTCGAGTAGATGTTGGCCTCGGAGGCGCCGAGTGCCGACACGACCTCGCCACGCTCGAGCATGTCGGCGAACTGCCCGCGCAGCAGTGCACGCAAGATGCCCCGCCGCCGATGGGTGGGGAGGACGCCGACCCAGGTCAGACCTCCCATGGCGATCGACGCGCCGCCCGGAACGGTGAGTCGAAACGTGAAGACAGCTGTGGTGCCGACCAGCCTGCCGCCCTCGAAAGCTCCCAGTGAACGCTCGAACGGGAACGACAGCTTGAATGAGGCCTTGTCCTCGTCGGTGTACTCCTCGGCGAAGGTGATGCTGGCCACAGAGAGTACGGCGGGCCACTCGTCCTCGGTGATCCGCCGTATCTCCATGCCCTCGATCACATCGAAACCTCTAGCGCAGGAGGCAGCCCGCCGACTGCAGGTGCTGCTGCCAGTCGGCCTCCGAAGGCTCACCACTCTTGCGCAGGAGCTTCTCCCACTCGTCGTCGACCCACTGTTCGAGGTTGGCGAGCTGCCACTCGTTGCCCTTCTGGAAGAGGTGGGCGAACCGTCCTTGGCGTTTCAGCCACGGGGCGAGAGGGAGTTTGTGGTGCGGCCGGTAGGTCAGGCGGTACTCGCCGTTCTCCACCTCGAAGAGCGGCCAGTAGCAGCAGTTGACCGCCTCACGGGAGAGGTCGATGCTCTCCGCACCGTCTGAGCGCCAACCACGCGGACATGGCGAAAGGATATTGAGGAAAGAGGGACCGTCGACCGACAGGGCCTTCGCGGCTTTGCGCACCAGATCGCGGGGATCGTGGGGCGAGGCCTGCGCCACGTACTCGAGCCCGTGGGCCACCATGATCTCGGTGAGGTTCTTTCGGTGCTGCAACTTGCCCGCGGACTCCTCGCCCACGGGACTGGTGGTCGTCCAAGCTCCTTCCGGCGTCGCGCCCGAGCGCTGGAAACCGGTGTTCATGTAGGCCCCATTGTCGTAGCAGACATAGAGCATCCTGTGGCCGCGCTCCATGGCGCCCGACAGCGATTGCAGGCCGATGTCGTAGGTTCCTCCGTCGCCTCCGAAGGCTATGAACTTGACGTTCTCCTCGAGCAGCCCCTTTTTCTTGAGCGCTCTGAACGCCGTCTCGACCCCGCTCAGCGTCGCGGCGGAGTTCTCGAAGGCCGTATGGATGAAACTGCTCTTCCACGAGGTGTAGGGATAGATGGTGGTGCTGACCTCGAGGCATCCGGTCGCCGACGAGACGACCACCGGGTCGCTGGTGCCCATCAGCACCTGGCGAACCACGACAGGCGCCGCGCAACCGGCGCACATGCGGTGTCCACCGGCCAATCCGCTGCCCTGGGCGACCAAGTCGAGCCACTGCTTGCGGGCTTCTTCGAAGTGGTTGGTCTGCTCGAGGGCATCGACAGGACACACATCGACGCACGACTTGCACATGATGCACCGTTGCTCGTCGACCTTGAACGAGGAGAGTATGCGCTGGTTGAAGGTGAGGGCACCCGTGGGGCACGTGCTCACGCAGCGGCCGCAGGAGATGCAGTCGGCGAGTTGCAGGGCTTCGCTGTAGGGCGTGTCGACGTTCATCATGAAGCCACGCCCGGTGAAGTCATAGCACGCCGGACCGGCGATGTCGCGACACACCCGCACGCACCGGCCGCAGGCTATGCAGCGCTCCATGGAACGCCGTATGAAGGGGTGCTCGTACTGGGGCTGCACCGCGCGCACCCGGCTCCCCGGCGCGACCAGTTCGTTGCTGGTGATGCCGTACCCGACGCCCAATCTTTGCAGCTCGCAGCTGCCGAGGCTCGGGCACACGCACTGCAGGCAGCGTTTCGCTTCGCTCTCCGCCTGTTCGAGGGTGAACCCGGTTTGGACTTCGATGGTGGTGCCGGCCAGTCGCTCCGTGGGATCGCCGGCCGGCATCTCGGTCCGAGCCGCGGGCTCGGCAGTCGCACCCATCTTCAACCAAACGGGGGAGCGCTCGGCCAGACGGAGGCCGAGCGCACCAAGCTCGACCTCACCATCCAACTGTTCGAGGTAGGGCAGAGCGTCATAGTCCGCGACCGCCTTCTCGAGTAGGTCGAGGTCGATGCCTCGCAGCCAGGCGTCGACGGCCAGTGCCGCGCGCTTGCCGCCGGCCACGGCGTGGATCGCCGACGTCTCACCGGTGACGCGGTCACCCGTGGCAAACACGCCGGGGCGCGAAGTGCGACCGGTGTACTTGTTCGCCTCAGACAGACCGGCCGGCGCCACGGCGTCCGCGCGGCGGGCGACGATGACGGTGGCTCCCGGGTCGGTAGCGGATCCGGCCTCGAACTCCACGCCTTCGGCGCGAGCTTCGACGAGCTCGTCGGCGGGTAGGGAGCCGGTGTCTCCGACGACCGTCACGTGCTTCACGCCCAGCCGGAGCGCCGTGCGGGCCGCGTCGACGGCCGCATAGCCGCCACCCGTGACCACGACCGTGCTACCCAGTTCGATCCGCGCGCCGGCGCGGGCATCGCGCAACAAGGCGACGGCGTCGAGCGACCCATCTTCGGCCATCGAGGGCTCGAGTGGCGTACCGGTGCTCACCACGACGGCATCGAAGCCAGCGTCGAGGAGCATCTCGGCGTCTGCCGGTCGGGAGAAAGCCGATGCGCCGAGGAAGCGCACCCCGGCGTTCCAGAGCGGTTGCAGCTCGCGGTCGAGAACCGACTCGGGCAACTTGTATTCGGGCATGAGGTAGCGGAGCGATCCACCCGGCTTCTCATTGGCGTCGTAGACAGTCACCTGATGGCCTGCGCCGGCGAGGAACCAGGCCGCCGAAAGACCGGCCGGTCCGGCTCCGACTACTGCCACGCGCCGGCCGCTCGAATCGGGCTGCGCGGCAAGGAGCGGCGTACCGGCTTCGTCCGTGGCAAAGTCCGCCGCCGCGCGGTGAAGGGCGCAGATGGCGATGGGCTCGTCGATCTGGGCGCGCCTGCAGACCGGCTCACAGTATCGGGGACATATGCGACCCAGGATGCCCGGAAACGGCAATTCGGCCCGCACGATCGCGGCCGCACCGGCCGCATCGCCGGCGGCCAGCGCCGCCAGGTAGCCGGGAATGTCGACATGAGTCGGGCACGCATGCGTGCACGGCGCCTCACAGTACGAGTTGTGGTCAGAGAGATACATCTTGAGGTAGCTCTCGCGGCGGGCGCGCACCCGCGGGGTATCGGTCTGAACCGACATGCCTTCGGCCACCCATGTGGTGCAGGCGGCCTGCAGCTTGTCGACGCCCTCGACCTCTACAAGGCAGAGCCGGCAGGCGGCCCACGGCGCAGTGCCCGAAATGTGGCAGAGGGAGGGTATGACGATGCCCTCGCGCCGGGCGACGTCGAGCACCGTCTCGCCCTGGGCGGCCTGCAGATTCTTGCCGTTGATGGTCAACGTCACGATGGTCGCCACATCGGTCGCGGAGGAATTCGCGTTCGTGCCGGTGCTCACCGTTGCCTCCCTTCGGCCGGTTGGAGTGTGCCGGTTTCGACCAGCACCGCCTCGAACTTGCAGGCCTGACGGCACGCGTCGCATTTGATGCATGCGTCGATATCGATGATGTGCGGTTCCTTCTTCTCGCCGGTGATGGCCGCCGACGGGCATGCGAGAGCGCAAGCGCGGCATCCGGTGCACCGTTCGGCGTCGATGCTGTAGCTGATGAGCGGTCTGCACACCCGGGCGGGGCAGCGTCCCTCGACATGGGCGAGCATCTCGTCCTTGAAGTAGCGCAGCATCGACAGGACCGGATTGGGCGCACTGCCACCGAGGGCGCACAGCGAACCCTCGGCCACGTCGGCGGCGAGTCGCTCGAGGATGTCGACGTCGTCGAGGCCGGCTTCGCCCGCGCACAGGCGCTCGACTATCTCGAGCATGCGGGTCGATCCCACCCGGCAGGGCACGCATTTGCCGCAGCTCTCCTCGGCCGTGAACGCGAGGAAGAATCGTGCGAAGTCGATCATGCAGGTGGTGTCGTCGACGACCACCATGCCGCCTGAGCCCATCATCGATCCGGCGGCCACGAGGCTCTCGAAGTCGATGGGTTCGTCGAGTAGCGCCGCCGGGAGACAGCCGCCCGAGGGCCCGCCCAGCTGCACCGCCTTGAATTCGCGACCGGGCAGCATGCCGCCACCGATGTCGAAGATGACCTCACGGAGCGTGGCGCCCATCGGCACCTCGATGAGGCCGCCGTTCACGACCTTGCCCGTGAGAGAGAAGATCTTGGTGCACTTGCTGGTCGCCGTGCCCATAGCCGCAAACGCGTCGGCTCCGTTGGTGACGATCCAGGGGACCATGGCGTACGTTTCGACGTTGTTGAGGTTGGTCGGCTGGGCGTAGAGACCGTGGGCCGCGGTACGGATGTGCTTACCGCGCGGCATGCCCCGCTGCCCTTCGATGGAAAGCGTCAGCGCCGTGGACTCGCCGCAGACGAAAGCTCCGGCTCCCTGATTGATGCGGATGTCGAAATCGAAGCCCGAGCCAAGGATGTTCCTGCCGAGGAGCCCGCGCTCACGAGCCTTGGAAAGTGCCCAACGCAGCCGTTCGACGGCGAAGGGGTATTCATGTCGCACATAGACATAGCCTTCGACCGGGCCGTTGAACGCTCCGATCGCGTAGGCGGCGATGATCATGCCCTCCACTACAGAATGAGGGTTGCCCTCGAGTACCGATCGGTCCATGAAAGCGCCCGGGTCGCCCTCGTCGGCATTGCAGATGACGTAGTGCTTCTCGCCGGGGTTGGCTCGCGAAGAGCGCCACTTGCGCCCGGTGGGAAAACCGGCGCCGCCGCGCCCGCGCAGGCCGCTTCTCTCGACCTCGTCGATCACGGCTACCGGGTCGGCCGCCTTCAGCACCTGCGCGAGAGCCTGGTAGCCTCCATGCGCCAGGTAGTAGTCGAGCGAATAGGGGTCGACCTTGCCGTTCAGGGCGAGCACGAGCCGCGTCTGCCTCGAGTAGAACGGGATATCGGCCTCGAGGGCGAGCGGCTCCTTGGTCTCGGGATGCCTGTAGAGAAGGCGTTCGACCACGCCGTCGCCCACGACGCTCGTCTCGATGATCTCGTCGATGTCTTTGGGCTTCAGCCGGGGGTAGAACATGCCCTGAGGTCTGAGGACCACGATGGGCCCGACCTCGCAGAAGCCGTGGCATCCGGTCTCGATGACCTTCACCGAGTCGCTGAGCCCCCTGTCGGCCAAGGCCTTGACGATCGCCTCCCGCAGGGCGACGCGCCCCGACGCGTGACAGGCGGTACCTGCGCAGATGCGGATCTCTGTCTTTGCATCGTCGGCTACATATGCGCCGGGATCGTGCGCGGCCGCGAGGGCGGCGTCGATCTGAGCGGCGCGGACCTGCGGGTCGTACGCGCCACGCTTGGAGCGCCCGCCGTTGCCGGAAGCGGCTGTCATGAGGCCACCTCCTGTTTGCGCAGCTTGCGAACGAGTCTGCGGGCCTCAGTCGGTCCCATGCGCCCGAACGTCTCGTCGTTGCCGAGCCGTACCACCGGCGCGAGGGCGCAGGCGCCCACGCAGTTGACGGTCTGCAGAGTGAAGAGCCCGTCAGGGGTCGTACCGCCCACCGGTATCTCCAGCTCCTGGCTGAAGGCCTCCACCACGAGCGGAGCGCCGGCCACGTGACAGGCTGTGCCCATGCAGACATCGATGACGTGCTTGCCCACCGGGGCCAGCCTGAATTGCGCGTAGAAGCTCGCCACACCGAACACGCGCGAGAAGGGCAGGCGCATCTCTTCGGCGATACTCTCCAGAGCCACGCGCGGGAGGTAGCCGAAGGCTTCCTGGGTGGAGTGGAGCGCTTCTACCAGTCCCGAACCGGCGCGGATCGCGGCGATGACCGGATCGAACAGCTTCATGTCGAGTTCGGGCACGAAGCCGGCCGGCCGCTCGCCCATGACGCAGGCCGAGGCCGCTCCGCAGCTTTCGCCGGGCAGCGAGGTGAGGGCGGCGGCTCGAGCCGCCTCATAGTCGAACGGCTGCTCGGGAAATTCGGGGCAATACTCGATCTCGATGCAGTCCGAAGGGCAGACGCGTTCGCACAACGTGCACGCGTAGCAGCGATTGCCGCCGTCCTCTTTCTTGATCAGATCGAACAGGCCGCTGCCCTGGGGTTTGCCCACCAGTTCGCGGCGTTCGAAGTCGATACCCTTCAGGACTTCATACAAGGCGGAGCCTTTGGGCTCCTTGTGCACGGCGGTGCGGGCCTCGCGGGGCTCCACGCCGTTCTTGCCGCCACCGTTGCCGCTGCTCATCGTCCCCACCTCAGTCCTCACGCACGTTGAGGTAGCGGCGCTCGGTCGTGA
>JAKAHF010000146.1 GCA_021815245.1 Actinomycetes bacterium | reverse complement strand
ACGTCGTCGCGGTGTTTTTCGCCGTCGCCTTCATTCAGACCGACAGGGGTAGCACGGCTATCGAGCTCTTTCAGAAGAAATTCCCCAGGCGGCTGAAGCTGGCCATAAGGACCTTCGCGTGGATTCTCGGGACCGCGGCTTGTCTCTACTGCGCGTACAGAGGAGCCATCCTGGCTCACCAGTTCCACGTCAACGTGAAGAGATCCGACCCGCCGGTGGAATTCCTGATCTGGCCGTTCGTGGCAGCCATGGTCATCGGTTTCATCCTCCTGGCGATGAGTTTCGTGACCACGGGGATCCGTGACCATATCGAGTACCGGCAGGGACGGGCTCGGTATAGACCCAAACGGAAGAAGACCGTCTCAGTGCCGACGGTGTCCGAGTAGCCACCCTACAAGAAAGACCTAGAACCTCATGCCAACAGATGCGCTAATCGGACTACTCGGCTTCGCGGCGATGCTCTCCATGGTGCTCGTGGGTGTGCCGATCTTCGTTTCCCTGATCTCGGTCGCCTTCGTCTGCCTGATGGTCATGCCGGGCGGCGGTTGGGCGTTCGTGACCTCGACGTTCACGAGGGCGCCCTTCGAGTTCGCTGCCAGCTTTCAGTTCGCGGTACTGCCCCTCTTCATGCTCCTGGGGATGTTGGCGGGGTCCACGGGGGTAGGCGTGGGAGCCTACAACGCCATCGAGAAGTGGACGGCCAAGATGCCCGGCGGCCTGATGATGGCCACGGTAGGTGGCAACGCCCTGTTCGGCGCCGTCAGTGGCATGTCGACCGCCGCCAACATGGTGTTCTGCAAGATCGCGATGCCCGAGCTGACCAAGCACGGGTACGACAAGAACCTGTCGATGGGCTTGATCACCGCCTCCGGCGCTCTCGACTCGCTCATCCCGCCGAGCATGCCGATCATCATCTTCTGCGTGCTCGTGCAGACACAGCAGGTCAACATAGGCCGGGCTCTGCTCGGTGGTATCGGTCCGGCGATCGTACTGGCGTTTCTCTACTGTGTAGTGATCTACGGGATCCATCGCCTTCGGCCCGATAAGGTGCCGGGCGCCGCGACTATCACGGTAACCTGGCGTGACCGGGCGGGCTCGCTCAAGCTTATGATCCCGATCATCGTCTTCTTCGCGCTTATCATCGGCGGGACGTACTGGGGCTGGTTCTCGGCGACCGTCGGTGGGGCCATCGGCTCCTTCATCCTCCTCATATATGGGGTCGTCCGCGGGGTCGGCCTGAAGTCAATGATCAAGTCGGCCTGGGAAGCGTGCGTCATGAACGCGGGCTTCTTCCCGATCATCATCGCGGGTCAGATATTCGGTCGCATGGTGGCTCTCAGCAGGTTGCCCGACTACCTAGCGGAGTGGATCACCCAGATGCAGGTGCCCCACTACGCGATATTCCTCATCGTGGTGGTCTTCTACATCTTCTGCGGCATGATCATGGATATCGCTTCCATTCTGATCATCACCATCCCCATCGTCGTTCCGCTGCTCACGCAGGGTGCCGGCTACGACATCTATGTCGTGGTCATCTTCTTGGTGATGGTGGGCGAGATGGCCGGTCTCACGCCTCCGATAGGCATGAACGTCTTTGCCGTCGCGAATGCGCTTCGGGTCGATCCGGGGTTGATCTTCAAGGGGATGGCCCCCTTCTTCTTAGCCGAGGTGGTATTGGTTCTGATGATGCCGGTGATTCCGGCGATCACCACCGCGATTCCGAACTTACTGAATTTCTGACGACTCTGTCTGACTGACTAGGGCAATCCGGCGGGCTCGTGGGGCCTTGCCGAGCAAAGTAAAAGGAGGGCGCGCAGTGAAGAAGGCAATGACTCTGGGGCTGTTGTTGGTCCTGGCGCTTGCGTTGGGACTGGCCGCATGCGGCGGCACCGACGAAGCTTCAACGACAACCACGGCCACACCGGCCACGACGGCCACGACGGTCGCTCCCGCCACCACGGCGACGACGGCCGGGGCGGAAACCACTACCACCGCGGCGGCGGCCAACGCGCAGGAACCCATCAAGATCAAGTACGCGTGCACCGGTCAGGAAGCTGAGACGGTGGGTCAAGAGGTGAAGTTCTTCACCGACTATGTCACGAAGGCCGTGCCCGCCGTGACATTCGACATCTACTTCGGTGGAACCCTGGCAAGCGGCGTTGAGGATCTCCCACTGCTCAGTTCAGGTGGCGTAGACATGATCTCCCTGGGGCATCCGCCCTATGCCGAGCTCCTGCCCCTGCTGTGCGCGGTGCCGATGTTTGCGCCGGGCAACGCCGCGACGCAGCCGACCGCGGGTGTCGACTACTACAACACGCTGTGCTTCGATGATCCGACCACGTCGGCTCTGATCACGGCGGAGGCTGAGAAGAACAACGTCAAGTACATCGCGTGGATGACCACCGGCGCGAGCGTCTTCGAGGCAAAGAAGCCCTTCACCAAGCTTGCCGACCTGAAGGGCCAGAAGTTCGCCAACGGTGGAGACCCGGCTCCGTACCAGGCTCTGGGTCTCTCAGTCGTGCAGTTGTTCCCGCCGGACATCTATGAAGCGCTCCGCACCGGCGTGGCCGACTCCACCTCGATGGGCTTCGCTCCCATCGTGTCCGCGCTGAAGTGGTATGAGGTCGCCCCGTACTTCATGTGGGACAACACCGTGGGCGCCGGCCAGTGCATCACCATCAACCTCGATGTCTGGAACAAGCTGACTCCCGAGACCCAGGCCATCTTCATGGAAGCCGGCAAGGCCACCAGCGAGTTCAGCATCCAACTCGACGCCAAACAGACCGCTGAGGGCGTCAAGACCGTCGAAGCGGCGGGCGGCAGTGTCATCGACATGCCGGCTGAGGATGCCGCCATGTACTACCCGCTGATCTTCAAGTCGGCGGCGGACGGTGCCTACAAGAATGCTGCGGCAAAGGGCAACCAGGCCGACGTTCTGACCGTTCTTAGCAAGGCCGCCGAGCTCTGCGGCGTGACTTGGGCTCCGCCGGCCGAGTAGGAGGCGGTGCCGGCGCCGCGCACAGGCGCCTGACAGGCAATCGTATGCGTCGCAGCCCGCAGGCTCTGCCTGCGGGCTGCGCGCTTTGCAGCCCCGTCACCGTGGACGCTGAACCTGTGCATGGGCCGCGTGGTTCGCGGGAACGCCCGTAGTAATATGGCCTGCGATAGCCCGCGCCCGCCGGCGAGACACGAGGAAGGCGGAGTGAATGCACGCTTCGAAGAAAGCGCCGACCCTGGCAACGTTGGCTGTCCTTGCGATGGCGGTGGTCCTTGTCTCGTGTGCTGAGCAGCAGCAGGTCACCACCACGATGAAACACGCCTCTACCTCGTCCACTTCGCTCGCTTCTTCGTCTACGACCACCACCTTGGCGACCACCACGACGACCATCGAGTCACAAGAGCCGATTCTGCTCCACTTCGCGACCGGCTTCGCGCAGACAGACGCCGGTGGCAGGATCGCGGAGCGCTTCTGTGACTACGTCGAGGACGAGACTGCCGGCGTAGTGACCTTCAGAATCAGTTTCGACGACCCGGGCGTGCGCGCCGGAACGGGTTTGGAGCTCGTCGGCTCCGGTGCCGTCGATCTGGTGTCGCTCGATCAGACGCAGTATGCCGAGCAGCTTCCACTCCTGAACTTTCCTGCGAGTGTCGCTCTCGATGCCGTCTCCGTCGTCGACTACTCTCGGTATCTCGTGTTCGAAAACGCGGACACCTCCAGACTCATCGAGGCCGAAGCCGCTTCTCAGAACATCCGGTATCTGGCGGTCGCGTCCGGCGGCCCCAATCTGTTCGTGGCCAAGAACCCGTTCGCGGGGCTGTCCGAACTGGTCGGAAAGAGGTTCGGAGCCGGGGGGTTGGCGGCCGCCTACGAAGCCATGGGTCTCACAGTCGAACCGATCATGGCGGAGGATCTCGTGCCGCGGCTTGCCGACGGAGGCATCGATGCCACACGGATGAGCCTCTCGATGGTCATGCGAGCCAAGGCGTACGAAGTCGCAGAAGGCGTCCTGCGTGACGGCACTTACGATACCGGCGGCATCGTGACGATCAACCTCGACACGTGGGCGAATCTGACCTCCGAGACTCAACAGATCTTCAAAAGCGCGGCCGCCGATTCTGAGAGCTTCAGTGTGGAACTCAGTGAGACTGGGAGCCAGGCCGATGTGAAGATGCTCGCCGATGCTGGTGTGACGGTGGGTATCCTCTCGGTTGAGGAGCAAGCCCTGTGGTGGAGCAACCTCTTTGGCGCATATGCGGCCGACTGCTTGGCTCGTGCCGAGAAGCTGGGCATCATCGATGACATGATCGCGGTCGTCAAGGCCGCCGCCGAGTTCACCAGGACGGAGTGGGAGCCGCCGGCCGACTAGTATGCGGCTGAGCTTGGGCCCGCTGAGAACCTCGCGAGCCGGACGCTCACGGGCCATCGTATGTGGCTAGAGCACCGGGCCCGGGGAAGGGCTGAGGTCTCAAGCTGACAGGGGGCCGAGCCACGGGCTGGTTGGCTCATCACCTTGATTCGGCGCCTCACTTCAGTATCATGCTGCACATTGACGGTTGCATCGGCATGGCATCGAGCTGCATCATGTTCGTCAGCGAGTAGTGCGTCTGCCGTCTTGTGGGGAGTCTCGACTGTCGAGGATACGGAGTCGATCGCATGAGCAACTACACCGAAACCATGAGCCTGGAGCAGAGACTCGCCCGTATCGAGGCCTACATCGACATTCAGAACTTGATGTCGAAGTACGCGTACTACCACACCGCGAACCGGCACCAGGAGTGCATGGAACTGTTTGCGCTCGACACCGAGGACACATGGTCGGAGATGACATGGGGCCGCTACTGTGGCAGGGAGGGCCTAGAGAGGCTGTACCCCGAGTTCCACATCTGGGTCGATGGCGATCCGACGGGCAAGATGCACGTGCACACTCCGTGTCAGCCTCTGATCGAGGTGGCTGCCGACTGTATGACCGCCCGCGGCATCTGGGTAGCGCCCGGCCATGAAACCGGGTCTCCCGAGACGCCCACGCCCGAAGCCGCGTGGTGCTGGATGAAGTATGACTGCGATTTCATCGTCGAGAACGGCGAATGGAAGTTCTGGCACATGCGTACGCCCGGCATCCTCCTGACACCGTACGGCACGCCATGGACGGCGCCGCGGCCCTCGAAGGGCGGCGAGCGTGCCGGCGGACCGCCTCTGCCGCCCGAATTCTGCCCCGATGAGCCCCCCATCGGGCCCAATTGGGAATACGCTCTCGACAAGGTCTATCCCTTGAACGACCCGGAGGTCCCCCCCCGATACGCCACCTGGGGCGAGCGCATTTGGGCGAACCGAGACAACTCGGCCGGCCAGCCGATCACGCCGCTTTTCGAGAAGAAGAAGCCGTCCAGCACTCAGGAGTAGCGATGGCGTCCGAGGACCTTCGCATTCTTGGCATCGCCGGCAGTCTGCGTGCCCAGTCCTACAACCTGGGACTGCTGCGGGCCGCCGCGCAGTTGCTGCCATCGGGTGTCGACCTCGAGATCGCGACCCTGCACGACATCCCGCCGTACAACGCAGATCTGCAGGCTGCGAACGGCGATCCCGACGGCGTGGCCGAGTTGAAGCGCAAGATCGCCACGGCCGACGCGGTTCTCATCGCGACTCCCGAGTACAACTACTCTATTCCGGGAGTGCTCAAGAACGCGATCGACTGGGTGTCGCGTCCACCCAAGGATTGCGGCCTTCGCAAGAAGCCTCTCGGCATCGTCGGGGCTTCGAGCGGCGAGAGCGGCACCATGCGCGGCCAACTGGCCATCCGCCAGGTCTTCGTCTACCTCGACGCCTACGTCATGGCCCAGCCCGAGTTCCGGCTGCCCAAGGCGGGGGAGAAATGCGACGAGAGCGGCGTGCTGCAGGACGAGGAACAGCGGCGGCGGCTCGCGGCCTACGTCGCGGCACTCGTCGATTGGGCGCGGCTGGTCACCCGCGAAGGGTAGCTACCTCTCGGGTCAACTTGGCTTGCCCCGCGATCGATTGCCGGCGAGCCCGTGGATCTGCAGCGCGCCCGACACGAAGAGCAGAGCCAAGGCCAGCCACAACAGGTAGAGCGATACCGTGAGCAGGGTCGAGCGATCGAGTATGCCCGCGATGAGGAAGAGTATGAGGGCCACGCTCTGCACGATCATCTTGGCTTTGCCGAAGGTGTTCGAGGGCCTCATCGTCTTGGTGCGCAGCAGGATGCGTGCGCCGATCGCCGATACCACGAGCTCTATGACGATGAGCGCCAGCATGATCTGCACCACGAGGTAGCTGTAGCCAACCCAGGCCAGCACCGCCGCCACGAGCAGCTTGTCGGCTATCGGGTCGGCGTATGTGCCCCACAGGGTGATCTGGTCGCGCAGCCGGGCCATGGCCCCATCGATGAAATCGGTGCACATGGCCGCCATGAACACCGCG
>JAKAHF010000145.1 GCA_021815245.1 Actinomycetes bacterium | reverse complement strand
GACACCGCCCAGCTTCTCGACGATCGCGGTTACGGCGGGAGAGATCGTCTGGGTCAGAACCTTGTTCCAGTCGGCCAGAGTCTTGATGGGCTTCTTCACGCTCCCGATATTGAGCGGAAGGATCGACCGCACCTGAAGGGCCTTCTGGTTGAACTTTTCTTCGAACACGCCGCTGTATGACGGCATCAGGGCCGACTGCGCCTCGACCTGCGCTTCTATGGTGTTGTAGTAGAGCGGCATTTCCGAGGACGCGAACCGGGCATCCATGCCGCCGAAGGGGCCAAAGGGGAAGCTGGCCATCTCGGCGGAGCCCAACCTCACTGCGTCAAGCGCCTCGAACATCGGAACGAGCGAGTCGCTCCAGAACAACTCGATCTTACAGCGGCCATTGGTCCTGTTGAAGACGTTCTCAACCATCTTGATCTGTGGTGCGCTGTCTTCGAGGGTCGCGGTCGCGAACTGCGCCCACCTCAGATAGTACGTCTCTCCCTTGGCGGTGGTATCCGTCGTGGCCGCCGCGGTGGTGTCCGTCGCGCCCCCTGCCGTGGTATCCGTCGCGCCCCCTGCTGTGGTCGTAACCGCCGCAGTGGTGTTCGTCGTTGTGTCGCTTCCGCAGCCCGCAAGTATCAGACCACTCAGCAGCATGATAGCCAGGAAGACGGGAAACAATCTTTTCATATCCATGCCCCTTGCTGTTTCATATTGGCTAGCCCTACCCATTGAATACGCCAATCGGCTTGACGGTCTCAGATGCTGTGGTTGTTTACAGGATGGTGCAACCGCTGAAGTGGCGCGACAAAGATGACCTATAGCGCTCCTTTCCTGCCTTCAGTCACGGGCGCAGGCTGATCGTCTGAGAGTGCTTCCTCCGATCGTGACGTCGAAGCCGCGCCCACGACTTCGACGAGTATCTCTGCGATGTCCTTGATCGCCGGCGACCCGCTCGAGTCTTCATTCCGGGCGGCATCCTCGAGCATCTGCAGACAGAACGGGCATGCTGTTGCGACCACTTGAGCCCCGGTAGACGTGGCTTCGGCGAAGCGCAAGGAGTTGATTCTCGTGCCCACGCTCTCCTCCAGCCACATCCTTCCCCCACCGCCTCCGCAGCAAAACGCGTTCGCCTGGTTCTTCTCCATCTCCACCAACTTCTTGCCAGGCATGCCCCGCAGCAACTGTCTGGCCGGTTGGAAGAGGTTGTTGTAGCGGCCGAGATAGCATGGATCCTGATAGGTGATCGTCTCTTGACCGGCCGAACCGATCGTCAGCCTGCCCTCGGCGACCAAGCTGGCAAGCAGTTGGCTGTGATGGACGACCTCGAAGCGGGCCCCGAACTCCGGGTATTCGTTCTTCAGGGTGTTGAAACAATGAGGACAGGCGGTCACGATCTTCTTGACGTTGTAGCTGTCAAGAAGCTGGATGTTGTTCGCCACCAGCATCTGGAAGAAGTGCTCGCCCCCCAGACGGCGGGCCGGGTCGCCGCAGCACATCTCCTCTTCACCGAGGATGGCGAAATCGACGCGGGCCTCCTTCAGCAGCCGCGCGACGGCTTGGGCGACCTTCAGGTTGCGGTCTTCGAGGGCCTGCGTGCATCCCACCCAGAAGAGGTACTCGGCCGGGCCGTCCTCGCCGGCTATCTTGACGTCGAGTCCCTCAGCCCAGTCGGTGCGGGCGAAGGTGGTGCCCCGCCAGGGGTGGCTTCTCACCCTGAGATTCTTGAGCGTTTCGCGGCCGGTCTCGGTCGTGGTGATCATCTGCAGGTGACGCCTGAGATCGACGATGGTGCTCATCTGCTCGTTGTATGAGGGACAGACCTCCTGGCACGCCCGGCAGGTCGTGCACGACCAGACGGCATCTTCGCTGATGACGCTGCCGATGAAGGCCGGAGAGGCCGGAGAGACCGGATCGTCAACGCCGGGTGCTCCCTCGCCGCCGGGCACCGCTCCAAGCGAAACCGGCGCCTGGCGACTGCCCGCTTTGAGCACTGGAGGGCCGGCATGCAGCAGATGCTCCTTGGTGCCGAGTATCAGCTCGCGCGGCGAAAGCTCCTTGCCGCTCGTCTGGGCGGGACAGGCGACATGGCACCGGCCGCACCAGGTGCAGGCATACGACTCCAGCAGTTGCTTCCAGGTGAAATCCCCGATCTCGGCTCTTCTGATCGCGGCCGTGTCCTTCAGGTCGACCGGCCGGAGGGTGCCCTTCGGGGCCAGGCTCCGAAAGGCGATGTTGGGGAAAATAAAGAGGGGATGAAGGTGCTTGGAGCGGGGCGTGTAGATCATCGCCGCCAGCAGCACCACGTAGTTGAGCCACCAGAGGCTCGTGAACACCGTCGTCAAACCATCGGAGCCGAGACCGGCGTTCGCGAGAGCGCCCGCCAGCGCCATGCCGATGGGAGGCCAGCCATACTCGACGCCTGCCGCGGCATAGCCGAAGCCTTCGAGGAGGTAGTGCAGAACGACAACGATGATGATGACTGTTATGAGCACGGGTTGGATGACCTTCTCGAGGGTGCTCTCTTGCCTCTGCAGCCGTGCCGGCTTGAGGACATACCGTTTGACGATCACGGCGATCATCGCGACCAGGATCAGGATCCCGACCATGTCGAGGATGGAGAGGTAGGTCCTCTCGAAGGCGTTGCCGCTCATGAGTGGGAAGAGCCCGAAACCCGCTCCGAAACCTAGGAACACCACGTATCCGATGAGAAACAAGCCGAGCCCCCAGAACATGAGGGCGTGCCCCAGGGGGGCCAGGTCGCGAAGCGACAGGTGCTTCAGGTTGCTCGATTGCGACACGGGGATCGCCAGCATCCGGCCGAGACGGTGGAGCGGACGGTCGAACCGGTTCTCAGACCTGCCCAGTCTCAGAAGGCGCACCAGAAGTGCGATTCTCTGCACGAACAGGACCAGCGCGATGGCGAGCAATACCCAGAAGAGCACGTATCCTGGGATGCCAAGGTAGCTGTCTGACGTTGGTGTCATCCGACGAGACCTCTCCCTATCTCATACTTGCGCCCGGGGCCTCCATCAGGGGACCAGCAACCGGGTGACTTCGGTGACGTCGTCCAACTCTTCCAGTCGTCCCAGCAGCCCGACCAGCTTGTCCGCGTTGCTCTTCTCGAGCGTGCCGGCGAACTCGACGTTGTCCCAGAACTTCTCCATCAGCTCGTCGCGAGACAACGGATTGCCTGCGATGTCACCGCGGGCCACCACATTCTCGGCCGAGTATTCGCGACCGTCCTTCGTGCGCACGACGAGGGTCATAGCCTTCTTGCCGGCGGGCAGGTCGGAGAACTCGATCTTGCCGATCATCTCGTTCACTTTGGGGTCGCGCAGAGCCTCTTCAGTGAAGTGCCGTGGCTTGACGGCCCCATGCAGTAGAGCGGTGGCCACCGTGAAGCGGAAGCTGAAGATGGCGTTGCCGTGCGCGAAGGGTCCAAGCTGCCACGGCTGCGCGAGCACGTTGTTCAGCGCGCCCGGCGGCAGATACAGCGTGGCCTTCTCGATGCTGTCGGGGTCGAGATCGTGTTTGCCAACGATGTCGAGGGCACAGTCGATCGCCCCGTGCGTGCCCCGGCAGGCCGGATAAGGCTTGAAGGTCCTATCGCCCCAGAACTTCGTGCCCAGGTCCTTGGTCAGCAGGTCCTCGTTGCGGATGCCGCTCGTGAACAGGTCGTAGTATCCGAACGTGCCCAGCAAGGCGTCCTTGGGAGCGGTCCAGCCCGCGACTGCCAATTGTGCCGAGAAGATCGCGTTCCTAGCGGACAGGCCGAGGGGAAGCTTGAACGCCGTGGTGCACTCAGTGACGTTCTGAGCGCTGCCGCTCAACTGGCTGAGCACAAGGCCGAAGGCGTTCCTCAGCTGGTCTTTGTTGAGACCGAGCAGGCGTCCGGCTATGGCGGTCGCCCCCATGGCGTTCGCCGTGCCGTTGCCGTCCCAGCCGAGGGCCAGCGTGAATTCACACGTGTTGAGCAGCCGCGACGCCAGATCGTCGCCGAGCAGCATCGCGGTGATCAGTTCGCGCCCACCGGCGCCGACCGCCTCGCTCAGACTGAGCGCTGTCATCACGGTGGTCCCCGACACGTGGCCCGGGGACAAGGTGTCTTCCACGATCGGGCTCACCGGCTCGTAGTCGAACGAACGACAAAGGATGCAGTTGACCATGGCGGCATGCGCCGCGGGAACCTTGCCGCCGTACATGAGAATCGTGGCTTCAGGCTTGCCCCCGTAGTCAAGCATGAGCCTGACCAGTTCGGGATTGCTGGGGTCGGCCGCACCGCCGACGAGACAGCCGACGGTATCGACGATGCGGTCTTTTGCGTTCTCAAGTGTCTCTTGATCAATGCCCTCGAACTCCGTCTCCACGATCGTGGCGACGATCCGATCGATGGCGGTGCCTGCGCTGCTTGCCATGCGAGCCCCTTGTCTAGTGAATCGGTGCGGCGGGCTGCAGCGGCAGGCCACCCGTCACATACAGGGGATGTCCGGTGATGTACGCTGACAACTCCGAGGCAAGGAAGAGGGCGGCGCCTGCGATGTCTTCGGACGTGCCCATCCTCTGGAGCGGGGTCTTCTTGCCGATGTTCGCGAATATCGCTTCTCGCTCGGCTTCCGACGCTGAACCGAACATCTCGTCGTAGAAGTGTGTCTTGATCGGGCCGGGGAGTATGCAGTTGACGTTGATGTTGTACTGGGCGAGGGCGGTGGCGAGATCGTTCGTGAAGGCCATGATTGCGCCCTTGGCGGTGTTGTAGTTGATCTCATGGGCCGGCGGCAGGACGGCGCCTATGGAGGAAATGCCGATGATCTTGCCGTACCTGGCCTTCTTCATGTAGGGGACGACGAACTTGCAGAAGAGGAAGTGGCTCTTGATGTTGAGAGCCATCACCCTGTCCCACGTCTCTTCGGGCATGTCCTCGATGTTCATGTGCTTGGCGATCGCGCCGGCGTTGTTCACCAAGATGTCGATCGTGCCGTACTTGTTGCCCACCTCTTCGATCACGGAGCGCACCTGGTCGATACTCGTAACGTCGCACTTGAGCGCCAGGCCTTCTCCACCCTTGGCGACTATCTCGGCGACCGTGGCCTCAGCCGCCTGGAAGTCGATGTCGGGAATAGCGACCTTGCAGCCTTCCTCCGCGAACTTGAGGGCGATGCCCTTGCCCATACCCTTGGCGCCCCCGGTGACGACGGCGACCTTATCCTTCAGCAACATCGCTAGTCTCCTTTCTTGCTGGTGCTGTATTCAGGCGGAATGTAGGCCGACCAATCGGCCACCCGGTTGGGATCGAGCATGTTCCTCACTTTCTGCAGCCAGAGATCGGCGTGGTCGTACATGGGGCCCCACCTCTCGTGGATGTGCTCGACATCCTCCACCTGCATCATGGCCCCGCGGTTCGTGTAGCCGAACCTGCGGCAGGGTCCGTCGGGGTCGTAGACGATGTCCATATACTTCCTGGCGGCCGCCGCCGACACGGGATCCCAGGGGTCGATGCCCATGGCGATGCCGCCCGAGAAGCCCAGGGAGAAGTGCTCCATGGGGCGGTACGACATACCCATGTTGGGATGGACGGTGTCACCGGCCTCGACGAAGGGTCTGAGCGCTTCGAACTCGATCGCACGGTACTTCAGCTGTGACTCGAGGCCGCCGTCGGTGCCCTGGGTCGACAGCATGAAGTCGCCCGTAGGCCGCAACTGCACGCCGGTAGACCAGATCTGGTACATGAAGATCTGGGCCTTCACCTTCTCGTTGTTCCAGACGGGATCGAGATAGCCGCCCCACTTCTCCATGGCGGCCAGAACGGCTTTCTCCCTGTACTCGAGCTCGCGGACGGAATGGCCGTTGACGAACACGGGCACCGTTCGCGCGATCTTGTCAGGATCGGGTGGCGAAGCCATCATCTTGGCCCACTGTTCGTCATTGCCCTCTTGGTGAAAGCCGGTGTTGAGATAGGCGGGGGCGACGATGCAGGCGATCTCGGCGTGGCCGATGTCGCGAGCCGCTCTCATCATGCTCTCGGTGTCGGGGAAGGTGAGCACGTTCACCCGGTAGCCGTCGGGCACCCTCTCGATCTGAGCGGCCGAGATAGCCTCGCCGGGCTGCCTGACCAGGTCATACTGGGTGGGCGCATCGGCGTACCAGGGATAGAGCTTCACCGAGCACTTGGTGATCACGCCGTGGCCGCCGTTGGCCCCTGCGCGCCCCCGCAGGATGCTCCGCAGGCTGAAGCCCGGTCCGTCGCCCGAGAACCAGCCGCCGTCGCGGTTGGCGGTACCCAAGTTCAAAACGTCGCCGGTGGGAAGCACCCACTCACAGCCAAGCACGTTGCGGCCGTATCCGCTCGTGTAGAGCTGGGAGATGGTCATCTCCTGATGGCAGCAGGCCAGCGAGATGACCGCGGCGCTGTAGCCCACGCCCGGCTTGCCCACGTAGAAGCCCTGCTTGCCGGCGGCATCGAGCAACTGGTACATGGTCACGAACGGCTCGACGACCGCGTGCATGTTCTTGGGGTCGATCTCGA
>JAKAHF010000144.1 GCA_021815245.1 Actinomycetes bacterium | reverse complement strand
AGCGCGCGAGCCTGGTCTGAGTAGCATGAGGCGGCTGGCGATGCGGAGGAGGCGGGTCATCGCGACGGGCCTCTCTCTGCTGATCGCCGCCGCAATGGTGCTGATCGGGTCATCGCTCCCCGGGGGTGAGAGCCCCGGCCCGGCCGCCGCCGCCGCGACTGCCGCAGCCTCGACCGGTGCCGCTTCCGATGACGGCACGTTCGGTGGTTTCATCGACGTCCCGACGGGTCATCCCTACGCGGCGGCGATCGAGGCGCTGCGGCAACGCGGGGTCGTCTCCGGCTATCTCGACGACGGTCGCTGGCTCTTCAAACCCGGCGATGCGGTGCTGCGGGCGCAGTTCTCGAAGATGATCTGCGGGGCACTCGCGATCCCCGTGACCGAAGGCGCGCCGGCGCCGTTCGACGATCTCGGTCCGAACGACCCGGCCGACCTCTATCCGCACGACTACGTGGCCGCCGTGGCGGCGCGAGCCATCACCACCGGCACCGCGCCCGGCCGCTTCTCGCCCTGGAAGCGCATCAGCCGCGCGCAGATCGTCACCATGTCGGTGCGGGCGGCCGCCGCGCTCGCCCCCGACGCGCTGCGGATGCCGCCGGATGTCTTCACGGGCACGGTCGCTCCGTTCGACCCCCACCATGACGGCGCCATGCGCACCGCCGAGTGGAACGGGCTGCTTGTCCACCTCGAGAGCTTCGGCGCCACCTGGAATCCCTGGACCGAGGCTTCGCGAGGCGAGACGGCACAGGTTCTGTTCGACCTCATGGAGTTGATGGGCGCGGCGGACGACGCCCCCGTCGATGTACCCGGGCAACCCTTGGGCGCCAACGTGCCGATATCCTTTCGACTCTTTCCTGCCGACAACCCCTGGAACACCGACATCTCGAGGTACCCCGTTCATCCTCTGTCCGACCGCTACATCGCGAGCATCGGCCGCACGACCGGTCTTCATCCCGACTTCGGCACCGTCTGGGAGGGGGCTCCGATCGGGATCCCGTACGTTGTCGTTTCGGGCAGCCAACCTCGTGTGCCCATCTCGTTCTACTACGCCGACGAGAGCGATCCCGGACCCTATCCCATTCCTCCCGACGCGCCTATCGAGGGCGGACCGGTGTCCGATGGCGACCGTCACGTGCTCGTACTCGACCCCGCCCACAACAAGCTGTACGAGGTGTACGACGCGCACTTCTATGGCGACCACTGGGAGGCCGGCTCCGGCGCCGTCTGGGACCTGAACAGCAACGCCCTGCGACCCGACACCTGGACCTCGGCCGACGCCGCCGGACTGCCCATACTGCCGGGCCTGGTGCGCTACGACGAGGTCACGGCGGGCGAGATCACCCACGCCCTGCGGGTGACCGTCTCGCGCACCCAGCGGGCCTTCATCCACCCGGCGACCCACTTCGCCAGTAGCAGTACCGACCCCGACCTGCCTCCCATGGGGCTCCGCCTGCGTCTGCGGGCCGGCTACGATATCTCCCGATTTCCGGCCAGAGTGCAGGTGATACTACGGGCGCTCAAGAAGTATGGCTTGATCGTTGCCGACAACGGCGGCGACTGGTTCATCTCGGGCGCCCCCGATCCCCGGTGGGATGATGAGGAGCTGCATGTGCTGAGTGAAGTACCCGGCAGCGCGTTCGAAGCGGTCGATACCGGACCCATCATCACCACGCGGTGATGTCCCACCAAGGTCATGACAACGCGATGGAGCTGAGGGCCTCGCTACTCGCGCGGGCCCGCGACCTTGGCGCCGATCTTGCGGGCGTCGCTTCAGTCGATGATCTGGTGACAGTGACCGGCGGTCGCGAACCGCAGGCGGCCGACCGTCTGGGCGCGCTCCCCGCGACCGAGCCGGTGTGCTGGCCCGAAGAGGCGCGAAGTGTGGTGGTGGTCGCCGTCGAGCATCCTCGTGAACGTCCGGAACTCGACTGGTGGTTCGGCCGCATCGACCCGCCGGGCAACCGCGTGCTCGCTCGTGTGGTGCAGGACCTCTGCGACTGGGCGGCCGGCGAACTCGGCCTGCGCGCCACCCACTTTCCCTACCACGTCGAGCGCGGAGGCATCTATCTCAAAGACGCGGCGGTCCTGGCCGGGCTCGGCTGCATCGGCCTCAACAACCTCCTGGTCACACCCGAATTCGGTCCGCGCATCCGTCTGCGGGCGCTGGCGCTCGACCGCGAGTTGCCGTCCACGGGTCGCTCAGATTTCGATCCCTGTGCGGACTGCGGCCGCCCCTGCCGGCGGGGTTGCCCGCAGGGGGTCTTCGCGGCAACGACCGGTCTCGACGGCACCTCGTCGTCGGCGGACGGCGCGGTCCCGCATGGCGCGGCCCCGCATGGCGGGCTTCTGCCTGCGCGCACGGGGGAGTTCTCGCGGCAACGCTGCTACCTGCAGATGGACCGAGACATCGAGTCGGCCACGCTCGGCGACCCGGCGGCGCTTGGAACGTCCGGCGGCGGCGCGGCGACCCTCGGAGCCTCCGGCACCGGCACCGGCACCGGCCCCGCGCCGGCGCCGGTGAAGGTGATCCGCTACTGCCGGGCTTGCGAGCTGAGCTGCCCGGTGGGGGTCACGCGCCAGACGTAGCTACGCGCCCGGAGTGGCCGCTCGCTCATCGGCCGGACCGTCCAGCCCCCAGCGCTTGAAGTACTCCTCGTAGAAGGGGGGCTGCTTGAAGTCGGGCTGCATCTCGACCGCGAACTTGCGAAAGCCCATGCCCAGCTCTTCGAAGTGGTAGACGCCGGTCATGAGTTCCTCGAGGCGCGAGGCCGGCACGGTCAGCACCATCTCGTCGTCGGTCGCGCCCGCCCGCTCGAAGTCGCCGGGGTCGGGCACGGTGACTGCGGGCTCACCTGTCAGCAGGGGAGGCACCACCGAGTGGATGCACGACCCGATGGGGTCGAAGGTGGAGGTCGCCTCGGTGCCGTGCAGGTAGCGCAGACTGAGCAGCAGGTGCCTCAGCTGCGCCGGAGTGCAGTAGATCATGACGAGGTCGGGCTCGAAGAGGGCGGTGCTCAGGGGGCCGGCGACCATGCCGGCATAGCGGCCCACCGGTAGGCGGGCCGACTCCTGGGCGTGTTTGGCCGCGGCCTGCTTGTCGGCGATGAAGAAAGAGTGGGTGAAGCCCTCGAGATAGTCGGCGGGCGGTTCGACCAATCCCCAGGAGATGATCGGGGCGTAACACCAGTGGTCTTCGAGGAACATGGCTACCGTGCGGCCCTGGCGGCGGGCGAGCGAGAACACCTGGCAGGCTGCGTAGTGCTCGCCGCGGTCACGTTTGGGGCGCGTCGCCCCTTCGGGCGCGTCGGCCTCGCTCTCGAGCATCTTGATGGCGATGGGCCGGGTGCGAAGGAGCAGAAGACGCTCCAGGTCGAGTCCATAGGTCGCGAACGGCGAAGGCGAGGTCTCTGCGGTCACGATGCGACTCCTCTTCGGCTGTGCGCCGCTCTCATGCGTGGCGGCGGCTCAGAAGGGAGTGTATCAACGAAGGGCGGCCGGCCGGACGTGGCCGCGGTGGCTCCGTTGGTCTCTACGGGCGATTCTCAGCCCACCGGCACAACCCGCTCGGCAGCTCTCGCACGGTTTGCGGCGGTGGGGTCGACCAAGCGCTTCAAGTCGATGGCGAGGTTCTGCAGTCGCTTGATCTCTTCTTCGACCTGCCGCGTGCCCGCGAGTGATTGCGTCTCGGCCTGGTTGATGCTCTCGATGGCCTGGCCGATCTGCTCCATGCCGGCGAGCTGCTGGCGGCTCGACGCCGAGATCTGTTGGGCGGACTGGGCCGATTCGTTGACACTGTCGGCGAGGGCGAAGATGGTTTCGCCCGATTCCACGGCCTGCCGCCGCGTCGCCTCGATCGCCTCACGGCTGCGGTCGACCGCAAGCACCGCCACAGCGCCGGCTTTCTGGATCTCGCTCAGAATGGTGCGCACTTGAGAGACCGCTTGTTTGGATTGTCCGGCGAGGCTCTTGACCTCCTGCGCGACCACGGTGAAGCCCTTGCCCTGCTCACCCGCCTTGGCAGCCTCGATGGAGGCGTTGACCGATAGCAGGTTCGACTGCTCGGCGAGGTCGTTGACCGTGGTCACGATGTCGCCCACCGCCTGCGCCTGCTCGCTCAACCGGTTGATGGTCTCGGCCACGACGGCCATGTCGCTCTGCATGCGCTCGATGCCCGCGATGGTCTCTTCGACCGCGGCGCGGCCGGCGTCGGCCGTCTCGGCCACATCCTGGGAGTTGCCGGCGACCTCGGCCGCCTTCTCGTGAGCGAGCTGCGCAGTCTGTCTGACTTCCTCGACAGTGGCGGTCGTCTCGTTGGTCGACGCGGCGGTTTGCGCGGCTCCGGCTGCGACCTGCGACGAGACGGCCAGCAACTGAGCGGCAGATCTCTCGATCTTGGCGCTCGCGGCATTGACCATGCGGCCGATGCCTCGCGATATCCACCACTGAGCCACGATGCCGAAGATGATGATGAAACCGCCGAACGCGCACAGGCCGATCATCGTGTTGAGCAGCCGGCCCGAGATGCGGCCGCTCTGTGCGATCTGATCGGCGGTCTGAGCGGCGGTTCCCGAAGAGAACTCTGCAAAGGATGACCTGGCGGCGTTGACCTCGAGCACAGCGACGGCAACCCCGATGGCGACGAAGACCAGTACCACTACGAAACCCAGCATGATGACGCGCTGGACGCGCATGTAGCGCGACCGTCTACCGGCCATGTTCCTCGTGCCTCCTGTCGCCTGCAGAGATGGAGGCGCCGCAGCGTTGCGGCTGGTGGCGCCCCCTAAGTCTTCCCTAGCCATAGTTTTCGACCAAAAGCCGCGCGGACTTGACCGCGGCCATCAGGCAGTGGCCTTGGAATCGACGAGCCGGCGCAGTCGCAGGGCGAGGTCCTGAAGCCGCTGGACCTCGCGTTCCACTTGCCGCGTGCCCTCCACCGACTGCGAGCCTGCCTGGTTGATGCTCCCGATGGCATTGCTGATCTGCTCCATGCCGGCCAGCTGCTGCCGGCTCGAAGCCGAGATCTGCGCCGCGGAAAGGGCGGCCTCGCCGGCCAGCTCGGCCAGGGCCAGCGTGCCCTGCCCGGCCTCCTCGGTCTGCTGCTTGCCCGACTCGATGGCCTCCTGACTCTCCTCCGCGGCCTGCACCGCCAGATCGCCGGCCTTTCGTATCTCGCCGAGGATCGTGCGCACCTGCGTGACCGCCTGCTTGGACTGCTCTGCCAGGCTCTTGACTTCCTGGGCTACGACCGTGAAGCCCTTGCCGTGCTCCCCGGCCTTGGCCGCTTCGATCGAGGCGTTCACCGACAGCAGGTTCGATTGTTCGGCGAGGTCGTTGACGGTGGCGACGATGTCGCCGACCGCCTGGGTCTGATCGCTCAGCCGGTTGATGGCCTCGGCCACCACCGACATCTGCTCATGGATGCGCGACAGCGCCGCCACTGTCTCACCGACGTTGGCACGGCTCTTTCCGGCTACTTCGGCGACTTCCTGGGAGCTTTCGGCTACCATCGAGGCCTTCTCACTCGCGAGAAGCGCCGTCTGCTTGACTTCCTCGACCGTCGCGGTCGTCTCGTTGGTCGCCGCGGCTGTCTGGGCGGCTCCTGCCGATACCTGGGAAGACACCGCGAGGAGGCCCGAGGCCGACTCGTTGATATCGGCGACCGCCGACCGGAGTCGCGCGCGAATGGAACGGGAGATAGTCGCGGCCAACAAGATGCCCGCCACTATGGCGACGGCGGCGGCGATGAGCATGATCAGCCACATGAGGCCGGCATTTGAGGCGAGCCTTTCGGCTTCGGCTGATTCATCGGCCGACGAGGTCGACTTGAGGGCGTCGGCTTTCTCGCGCAGGGTTTCGCTCACAGGAATGATGTCGCTGCGGGTCAGAGTCAGAGCCTCGGCCGTTTTGGTCTTGCCTACCTCGATCACATTGACAGCGGCTTGATGATACTGATCGAGGAGGACCTTGAGGCCCTTGAGTGAGGACTGGGTCGCCGAGTCGTCGGCTACCAGCGCGGCCATGGAGTCGAGCGCCCGGGCCGCCGACTGTGCCGCCTGTTCCAGTCTCTCCGACTGCTTGGCGCGTGCCTTCTCGTCGAAGATGACCACCGAGATCATGACGGCGCTTTCCATGTTCGCCACGCTCGCGGCGATGGTGTCTGCGGCGTCTCCTGCGGCTCGTGTCGACTCGTCGTAATCCTTGATGCCCTCCTGTAGGGTGGCCAACTGGATCACCCCCCCGGCTACGATGGCCACCATCAGAATGAGCAGGACCGCGTACCCGAGCACGATTCGACGAACGACTGTCATAGCGCGCCACTCCCTCTCGGCGATTCAGCAAGAGACCTGGAGAAGCACTCCCGGCTACAGGTCTCGCGATTGTTGTCGGCGCAAACGCCCCAAGGCTTGAGTAGCGGCGAGATCGGAGCAGCGAGCCGTTTTATCGAGCTACTGGGGGGTTCTGCCGGGGGAGGGCGGGGGAGGTTCGAAGGGAGACAGAAGCGGATCGAGCGAGTAA
>JAKAHF010000143.1 GCA_021815245.1 Actinomycetes bacterium | reverse complement strand
ACCGGGGGAGGGCCCAGGCCTTGACCGCCTTCGGGCTTGAGTACTTCAAACACCTGCAGTAACCAACGACCAATACGTTCCCGAGGAGGGAAGCATGCATATTCTGGGCAAGAAGTGGGGCCACCTGATCAAGACGCTCGAAGTGAAGGACGGACCGGCGGGTCTCTATCCCGAGCCTCGCATCTGGGCCGAGGGCAAGGATTGGGAGGGCTACGGAGGAAACTTCTCCTTTGGGTTCTTCAAGAAGCCCTGCGTGTGCCATCCGCTGGAGGGCGCGATTATCCATCCGTACGACGAAGCCCTCGTCTTTGCCGGTGTCGACCTCGACGACATGCGGAGCTTCGACGGGGGAGAGGTGTCGATCGAGATCGGCGAGGAACGCGAGGAGTACGTGTTCACCGAGCCGACGGTGGTCTGCATCCCCAAAGGGACGCCCCACGGCCCGGTCAAGATCAGGAAGGTGGGCCGGCCGATCGTTCACTACCTGTTCGGCCTCGACCCTGTGTATAGCGCCGAAGCCCTTCCGTCTTCCGCGCTGGCCGCGAGCACCGGTGCCGGTCGCAAATACGCCGATCTGGTGCATCCGTTGCGCACGAACGTCGACATCAGCACGATCGTCGGCATGGCCGATGTTGGCAACGACCCCACCTTCTTGGAGCGCGCCGCCGCCGCGCAGGCGGCAGCCACCGACCCGGGTAGCGGCATGGGTTACGAGTCGACGGTCGACGACACCGGCGTGCTCCGGCCGAAGGGTGTCATGGGCCCCGGCAACGGCGACGCGATCATCTGGATGTTCGGCGACGATCTCAACGGCTTCAACCTCAACTTCACGTGGGGCTTCTACAGCGGCACCGGCAAGTGGCATCGCCCGGGCGAAGGGCACACCCATCCGGAGGAAGAGGCGCTGGTCTTCGTCGGTCTCGACCCCGACGATCTCAGCTACCTTGGTGCGGAGATCTCGTTCAAGATGGGCAAGGAGTTCGAGGACCAAGTCTTCGACAAACCCACAGCTGTCATCTGCCCCGAGGGCTTCGTGCATCTGCCCTGCGTGACCCGGTGGTGCGACAAGCCCTACGGGTTCCTGGTCGGCTGTCTCGGCGCCACACACGCGGCGCCGTGGGTCGACCCCCGCGACTTCGAAGAGAGCCAGACGGTCCGCTAGCCTCCTAGGTGCGCGACCGATCGCGAGAACGGCCACACGAATGAAGTACCGTCGGTTCGGCACCCTCGAGTGGGACGTCTCCATGCTGGGTCTGGGAGTGAGGGGGCTCCCCGACCCAGCGGACTCGCCTTCGGGAGGAGCCGAGGCGGCTGCGGCCGATTGGGTCCGCGTGGCGAGACACGCCATCGACCAGGGAGTGAACTACCTCGATCTCGACTTCTCACACGACGCTGCCCGTAGGCAGTGGGTGGCGGGGATGGTCGGGCGAGCCCTCGGCTCGGGATATCGCGACAAGCTGAAGATCGCGGTCACCGTGCCGGTCGTGTTGGGACAGGCCGGTGGGTTTCGACGCCTTCTCGAGGAGCAACTCGAGTGGCTGGGCATCGATCATGCCGATTTCTGCGTCATCGGCCCTCTTGATCGGCAAAACTGGCCCAGGTTGCGCGATGGGCGTCTACTCGAGGATGCCGATCGTACGGTCGCGGAGGGCAGAACTCGACATCTCGGATTCGCGTTTCGCGACCAGCTCTTCGTTCTGAAGCAGATCGTCGACGAATACCGCGGGTGGAGCTTGGCCCGCTTCGAGTTCAACTACTTGCACCACTATGACCCGGGCATCGCCGGTCTTGACTTCGCTGCCGAGCGGGGCCTGGCCGTCGTCGTCACCCAGCCCACGAAAGGCGGTCGGCTCGTCGCGGCACTCCCCATCGAAGACGTCGACCGGGTTTGGGCCGGCTCGCACCGGGCCTGGTCGCCGGCCGAGTGGGCGCTCCGCTATGTATGGGATCACCCGGCCGTGTCGACGGCGGTCTGCGACGTCGTGGGCGCGAACGCTATCCGCGAATGTCTGGCCGTTTCGTCAGACGCCGGTGTCGGTGGGCTCACAGTGCGCGACCGCTTGGCCATCAATCGGGCTCGCGACGCTCTGGGACGGCTGCGATCGATCGACTGCGCCTCGTGCCGGCCTTGTATGCCGTGCTCCCAGGGCATCGACATCCCGCGCATCTTCGAGATCTACAACGACGCCGTCACCTTCGGAGACACGCAGGCGGCGGCACGGGCGTATCGGGATGAAGGTCACCGGGCCGACCGGTGCAACGGGTGCGGTCAGTGCGAGAGCAGGTGCTGCCAGTCGCCGCCTCTCCCCATCAGCCGCTGGCTTTCGACTGCGCACGACCTGCTGGGCTGAGCAGCCGAGAAGGCCGGCAACCCGACCGTCCACATGAGATTGTGCGCCCACTCGGAACCCATGGTGTCGGCGCGGACGGGCGCCGATGACACCGTGAACCCGAGCACGGGGGTGATGCCGACCCAGAAAGAGTCGATCGGGGTGCGTCGCTTTGCGGGCGTGCTGTCGGTCGGTTGCGGCCACATCTCAGTTCATCGGGAAGCGCCAATTATCGTTCGATTCGTGATCGGCGGGCGCGCTGGGCTTCCTCAAGAGCACCCATACGCCGAACGCGATGAAGACGACCGCGATGACCACCGCCACGGCTATTCCGGTTGCAGGATGGTCCTCAGAGCTCGCTAGCACGACGAAGAGGATCATCGCCATGACCATCATGAGCAGGAACAGCCCCACGCACTTGACGAGCAGATCGCCCGTGCGCTCAACCCTGCCGCGCGCCGGGGCTGTCATGAGCACGTTCTTGCCTTTGGCACGGCGCCTCAGAAGAATGGCGATCCGGACGACGACGGCGACGAAGACGACCGCGCCCAGCAGGGCCGCGGCGCCGGCCAGGTCTGATAGGAGCAGCACGCGTCCAAAGTTGTGCATGGTGTCGGCCTGGGCCGGCGCCGGCCAGGCCGCGAAGACCGCGGACGCGCCAGCGACGGCAAGCGCGCAATCGAGCAACGCGCCCCGATGGCGAGACACGCGGTCGCACCGTCCGCCTCTTGCGCACCTCATGAGATCGCTCCGATCAGCATGGTGCCGAGCACGCCCGACACCGCGTTCATCGTGAACGACAGGGCCAACAGATCGACGCAGACTTCGCGCTGTCGATTCGCGGCCCAGGCCAGCGCCCTCCATTCGACGACGACCACCAGAGCTTCGAGTGTGAAGAGCAACGCCCAGATCCATGCCGAGGCGACGACCAGCAGACCCGAGTCTCGAGAGGTAGCGTCGGCCGTCTGCGTGAACCCGACGCCCAGTCCGAGCAGCAGCAACATGATCAGGTTGAGAACCGGGTTGGTCACGAAGTTCACCCAGACGACCGCGCCCGTGGTTCTCCGACCGGCGCCCAGCAGCACAGCCACGCCCGTTTCGAGAGCGACCGTCACCACGAGCGGAAGCCCGATCGCCGTCAAGAGGACGACGGGAGTCACCGGTCACGACCCACCTTCTTCTTGTCGCCGGGACCGCCGGGCGAGCGTCGCCGGATCCGGCGAAGCCCCACCACTCCGGCGCTCACGAGCAGAGCGACGAGCGCGAGAATGGCGGTGAAGAGAAGCGAATTCTCCTGCAACGGCAGCAGCGCGCCGGGCGCCGTGGAGGTCGCCGAGGCGGCCTGCGCGGTCGCCGGCACCACCACCGATGTCAAGCCTGTGGTGGCGACGACTATGGCTCCATCGATGAGAATGCGGAAGCGTCGCACGAGCCCCCCTTCGTCCGATCCGACCCGATGAGCAGCCGACTTCTCTCGAGGAAAGTATCGGCACACTGGCGCTTCGAGTTGACTGCCGCATCATGACTGCTTACAGTCAGGCCCCGTGAGTGGCGCATTCGGCAAGGATTCAGCCGCGCACGTTAGTATGGTGCAGGCCGATCGAAACGGGTCTGGTTGACGGGGGGGGGCTTTGATGAGACCGTTCACTCCTCTTGTGTCTTCGCTCGCGTTTGTCGTCGCCCTCGCCGTCCTGGGGTGCGCGGCCCAATCGAGCCCGGCACCTTCAGTTTCTACGACCGCGACAGGCGTCCCGACGGCTTCCACGACCGCGGCGGCAAAGGGACTCGACGGCACGTGGGTGGAACTCCGACAGGAGGGCAAGAAGCCGCAGGATAGAAGCGGCGCCTCGGTGGTCTACGACTCGACAAGTGGCAAGGTGGTGGTTTTCGGAGGCGTATCCAGCAATTGGTCCTGCTGGGGCGATACGTGGGTATACGATCCAGCGACCGATGGCTGGACCCAATGCCTCGACTCCGGCGATGGTCCGGGACCGCGCTCCGGTTCACGCGTTGTCTACGATGAGGCGAGCGGCAGGGTCCTACTGTTTGGCGGGTATCGGTACACGTCGTCCGGCTCCAGCGAACTAGACGACGTCTGGGCCTACGACCCGGTGGCCAATGTCTGGACCGATATCGTTCCGCCCGGCAACGTGCCCCTCTTCTACGGTTCTTCCGTCGTGTACGTTCCAAATCGGGGGCAGGTGATCCTTTTTGGGGGGTTTGAAGGCCGCGAAACCTGGTCATACAACCCTGGGACCAATGTGTGGATTTCGCTATATGGAGGCGCGTCCACAGGCCTGGATTCGGCCATGGCCTACGACCCGAGCCGTGGAATGGTGATTCTCTTCGGAGGATACGAACACAGCATGGTCGCCGTAACAGGAGACTTGTTCACGGCCGACGCTACGACGACGTACTGTTTCGACGGCACCTGGGCGTACGATCCTGTCACCGGAGTCTGGACCGAATTGCGCCCTCGGGGTGACCGGCCGGCGGGACGCTTCGGCCACTCGATGGTCTACGATCCACGAAGCGGCACGATAATCATGTACGGGGGACAGGACGCCAACTCCCGCAGGTCCGACACGTGGGCCTACGACGTCGCCGACAATACGTGGACTGAACTGCACTACGACAACATGCCGCGCGGTTCCATGATCTACGACTCGGTGCGCTCTCAGATGCTTCTCTTTGGGGCCGGATCTCTCAGTGGCCGCGTCTGGGTGTATCGCCCGCGCTTGACAGTCGACCACGGCGAGAGTAGCTTGACTAACCGTCAGTCAATAAGGGAGCGAAGGTCGAGAGGTGGCGCGGCAGATGGCGAGCCAGAGACCCCGCATAACCAAGCCCGCTGAAGTCCGCCGTGAGGAACTCCTGGCGGCCGCGTTCAAGCTCTTCCAGGAGGTGGGCTACGAGAACACCTCGGTGCAGATGGTCACCGACTACGTGGGCATCTCCAAGGGGCTCTTCTACCACTACTTCGAGTCGAAGGCCGTCCTGCTGAACGAACTCGTCGCGTGGCAGGCCGACATCTTCTTGGCCGGCCTGCCGAGAAGCGTGGCCGACATGCAGGGCTCCAGCCTGGACAAGTTGCGCGCGATCGTCGGGCGAGCGACGCAGTGGAAACTCGGTGACATCCGTGATCTGTCGCGCACCTACCTCGAGGTCATGTACTGCGATGAGAATCGCGGTCTGCGCACGGCGCTCCTCTCGACGTACGTTCGGGTGCTGGTGCCTCTGTTTGGGGCGATCGTGGCCGAGGCCGGCGAGCAGGGTCTCTGCCACGTCGACGATCCCATCATGGCCGCCGAGCTGGCGCTCGCTCTTGGTATCGGTCTGCAGGACCGCTTCGGGGAACTGATCCTCGGATTGCCGGACCCCGAGAAACTGCGTCAGCTCGCCGCGTTGACGGCGGCGCTCGAACAGGGCATGGAGCGAATCCTCGGCATGCAGCCGGGCACCCTGAGGCTCTACGACGCCGAAGACGTGGCCGGCCAGATCGCCCACCTGGTGGAGGGCGAGTGAAGATTCTCGAGTCCGGCATCGACCGATCTCACCCGAAAGGATCCTGATGACCGCCGTAATCCTCACCGAGAAGCTCACCAAGTACTACGGCGGTCATCGCGGCATCGTCGAAGTCGATCTGAAGGTCGACCAAGGCGAGGTCTTCGGTTTTCTCGGTCCCAACGGGGCGGGCAAGACGACGATGATCCGCGTGCTTCTCGACCACATTCGGGCCACGAGCGGGCGGGCGTTCGTCTTCGGCATCGAAACGCGCAGCGATTCGGTGGCCATCCATCGGCGCCTGGGCTATCTGCCCGGGGAGTTCACCCTCTACAACCGCCTGACCGGACGGCAGACGCTCGACTACTTCGCCAACCTGCGTGGGGGAGTCGACCCGGCCTACCGGGCGGCCCTCGTGGAACGGTTGGAGATCGATCTCACCCGGAGGTTCAAGGAGTACTCGAAGGGCAACAAGCAGAAGATCGGGCTCGTGATCGCTCTGCAGCACCGCCCCGACCTACTGATCTTCGACGAGCCCACTTCGGGCCTCGACCCGCTCGTGCAGCAGGAATTCTACGCCCTCGTGGCCGAGGCCAAGGCTGAGGGCCGCACCGTGTTCATGTCGAGCCATGTTCTGAGCGAGGTGGAGAAGACCTGCGACCGGGTGGGCATAATCCGCGACGGGCGGCTCGTCCGGG
>JAKAHF010000142.1 GCA_021815245.1 Actinomycetes bacterium | reverse complement strand
ACAGGGCGCCGTGGCGGCCGCCCTGCGCGAGCGTGGTGTGTCGCCGACTGTTCAGGGCACCGTCCTCGTCATCGAGAACGCCAGCGACAGAGATCTCGACGCGGTGCGAGACGCCGTTGCCGAGACCGGCGCGCGTCTACGTCGCCTCGCCCCGCGCCGTGGCACTCTCACCGATATCTTCAGGGAACCCGTTCATGACTAGCGCACAGCTCCAGGGAGAGGTCTACGACCTCGGCTATCAGCGCTACTCCGGCCCGCGCGAAGGACGTTCGCGAGCGCGCAAAGCCCTCTACGTCGACGGTCTCAAGCTGGTGCTGGGCATCGGCCGCGGCTCGCGAGCGAAGATCCTGCCGTTCCTGTTGTTCGCGTCGGCGATGACCCCGGCTGTCGTCTTCGTCATCATCCTCTCGTCCATGAACCAATTGGGAGTGGGAGATGCCGCAAGCCGATTCATCCCAGGGCCGGCCGACTACTACGGCGTCACCGGCATGCTGTTTATACTGTTCGGCGCCATCATGGCGCCGGAGCTCCTGACGCTGGATCGCAAGAACCGTGTGATCGACCTGTACTTCGTGCGGCCGATCACGTCGAATGACTACGTCGTCGCCCGCGTCGCGGCGTTCCTCTCCATCGTCTTCGCGCTCGCGATGTCGGGCCAGGTAGTGCTGCAGATCGGTCTGCTCCTAACCTCGGCGGATGCGTGGGCATACCTGAAGGACAACTGGCTCGACATTCCCCGTTTCATCGGGGCGGGCGCTCTTCTCGCGCTATTCGTGACCGCCATCCCCATGGCCGCGGCCTCCTTCTTCGCGCGCCGCGCGTATGCGACGGCCTTTGTCATCGGACTCTTCCTTATCAGCACACTCGTTGTCAACATCCTCACGGCAGCCACCGGAAGCCAGGTGAGCGTGACGACGACGCCGAACGGGCAGACGCGCGTCACCGAGGTCTCCGAGCCGCTCACGGGTGAGTCCGCCCGGTACCTCTCACTACTCAGCCTCCGCGACCTCTCGACGCGAATGAACGACATCGTCTTCGGGCAGTCGGAGGAGTCACCCAACGACGGCTCTTCGGCGGTCTGGGAGATGCAGAAGCTTCCGACCGCTCTTCCGGTGATCGTCTACCTCTTGTACGTCGTCATTCCGCTCGGCCTGATCTGGCGCAAATACCAAAGGATGCGTCTGTGAGCGGACAGCCTTCCATCCAGGTCAACCACGTGTCGAAGTGGTATGGCAGCGTCGTCGCCGTCAATGACGTGAGCCTCGAGGTCCGTCCGGGCATCACCGGCCTGCTTGGCCCGAACGGGGCGGGCAAGACGACCCTGCTTCACATGATCGCCGGTCTCGCCAAGCCTTCCGAAGGCGACATAACCGTCATGGGCGAGCCGGTGCGGGGCAATCACCGGCTGTACCGGCGCATGGGAGTGATGTCGGAGCACGAAGCCGTCTACAACGTCTTCACCGGCCGGCAACTTGTGGAATTCTCAGCCAAGATGTACGGCCTTAGTGATGTCGAGGGCGCCGCCCGCGAGGCGATCCGCAGGGTCAACCTCGAGTCGGCACAGGACCGGTTGCTCGGAACGTACTCGCGGGGCATGCGGCAGCGTATGCGCCTCGCAGCGAGCATCGTCCACGACCCCGATATCATCGTTCTCGATGAGCCTCTGAACGGCACCGACCCTCGCCAGCGCATCGAATTCCAGGAACTCATGAAGCAGATGGGAGAGCAGGGCCGGACCATCATAGTCTCCTCGCACATTCTCGAGGAGATCGAGACACTGGCCGACACCATTCTCCTCGTCGTCAGCGGAAAGCTCGCCGCCTCGGGCGACTATCGTGCCATACGTGAGAAGCTCGACGAGCGCCCCTTCCGCATTCGTATCCGTTGCGACGACGCGCGCAAGCTCGGGAGCGAGCTTCTCAAGCTCGACGCGGTCGACTCCATCGAGGTGCTCGATGAGTGGTCGCTTCTTGCCTTGAGCCGGAACGTGACCGTCCTCCAGACCTCTGTGGCAGTGCTCGCCCGGGAGGCCGGCGTCCGCCTCCGGCAGGTCGAACCCCTCGACGAATCGCTGGAGAGCGTCTTCAGCTACGTGGTGCAACGCTGATGCTGCCCCTGCTCAACCTATCTCTGCGCCAAATGACCGGCAAGAGGCGCCTCGCCGTCATTCTCATCCTCGCCGCGATCCCAGTGGGCCTCGCGATAGTCCTGCCTCACTTCGTCAGCGGCCCCGGCTACTCGAGGGACTTCCCCCAGACCATCATCGATGGCCTCTTCTTGGGCGTCATTCTCCCCATTGTCGTCATGACGCTCGCGACGAGCGCCTTCGGCAACGAGCTCGAGGACCGAACGCTCAACGTTCTCGTGCTCAAGCCTGTGCCGCGCTTCGCGATCGTGCTACCGAAGTACCTGGCATCGGTGATCGTGGCGGGCGTCGTCCTCGTCATCGCTATAGGACTCATCGTGGGCTTCGGCCTCACCGATGGCGGCCGCACAGCCGTTCTCGCAGGAGTTGTCGCCGTCGCCGTGGGCGTTGTCACCTATGGAGCGGTCTTCACGTGGGCCGGGTTGATGACCACCAAGGCCCTGGGCGTCGCGCTTGTGTACGTCTTCCTTTGGGAACAGCTTCTGACGCGGTTCATCCGTGGAGTGCGCTACCTCAGCATCCGGGAGTACACCCTCGCCATCATGAACGGCATCGACGACAAGACGTTCAGGGCGTTCGACAACCGGGTGCTTGGTCTGCCCGCCGCCCTTATCGCCGCGGGCGTGGTGACCGCGCTGTTCCTGAGCCTCACGATACGCCGCCTTCGGCGCATGGACGTCCCGTAGTAGACCCCATCCTCCGGCTGTGAGACGCTCTGCCGGGTGACGTCCTACCTTTCGGCCACCTCGACAACCGAGTCCCCGGCTGGCACGGGTGGACGCTCGCGGCCCGGCCGCGACTAGCAGCAGACTTCGGCCTGGCTCTCGTCGCCGTCGGACGTCCGTCTCTCGTCTTTGACCTTGAACCAATCGTTCAGCCGCTGCCGAAGATCGTCTTTCTGCTCAGCTTCAACAGCCCGGGACAGGGCATCGATGATCGTCGCCTGGGCGGGAGACAGGTCGGGCGAGATACGGTAGTGCATCCACAGTCCCTCGCGACGGTCATCGACGAGGCCGGCATGGTAGAGATAGCGGAGATGACGCGAGACCTTCGATTGCGTCTCACCCAACGCGCCGACGAAGTCGCAGACACACAGCTCTTCGTTCTGCATGAGCAGTGCCATGATACGCAGGCGTGTCTCATCGGACAGCGCCTTGAACGTCTCGCTCAGGGTATCCATTCTCTTCCGCTCCTCGAATCTGGACATACCTGATCATAACCGTACAAACGGTTGTCTTCTTACCTACACCGGCATCCCGTCGCGATGAGCGAGTCCACCTCGGCCGCGATGCGGTCGGCCACGGCGACAACGGCGTTCTCGTCCGCCTGTGTGCGGGCACGCAAGGAGCGCGAGCAGCCGGCTGCTTCACCGCCCAGGATGTCGGTCACCACCAAGGCCCGGGCGACCGGCCCGCCGTGCTTCTCGGTGCCCCAGCGGGCGCACTGCTTGTCGCAGCCATCGATGGTGATGACCGGGTGCGTGCGGGCGAAGTTGCGCTCGCCCTCGTTACCGGCCAGGAAGAGGGGCAGGCAGAGCGTCACCGCATGATGCGGGCGCAGGGACTCGAGCACTCGGCGAACGGCGTTCCGCGAGATCGTACCTTCGGGCATCTCCTCTCCGCTACAGGAGATGATCCCGATCTTGGGAGCCTGGTTCATTTCCGCGGGCATCAGGCCACCTCCTCGCCGACCCTCAATCGCTCAGCCTCGTCGGCCGCGGCTTCGGCAATCTCGCGGGCGATGCTCCAGCCCTCGTCGGTCAACTCCGACCCGCTGCCGGGCTGGGCTCCACGATGGCCGGTCAGGAACCTCCCCACCTGCAAAGCGTGGCCCACCTCTCCGCCGGCGATCTCCACATTCTTCTGAGCGCATGCCTTGCCGCAGCCATCGATAGTGATGCAAGGACGGACCCGCACCTTGCCGAGAGTCACCTCGTCCTCACGCACGAGTAGCGCGAGACAAACCACCTCAGTAGCTTTCGGCGCCAGTTCGTCGGCGACCAGGTAGGCGGCCTCACGGCTCATGAGCCCGTGGACCTTGCCGATGCCGCTGCAGGGAATGACAAGCACCTTCTCGGTGTCTCTCTCCATGAATCCTCTTGTTCGTTAGTCCTCGGCTGCCTTGCGCGTGACGTCGGCCGCATACGCCGGCCCGTCAATGAGGAGCGTCTGATCCTCCTCCCAGGAAGTCAGCTCCAATTCCGCGATCCAGCTGCCGTAAGGGTCTTCGTTGATCGACTCGGGAATATCCTCGACTGCCTCGTTGATCCGCACCACTGTACCGCTGACCGGGGATATCAGGTCGAAGCTGGCCTTGGTCGACTCGACCGAACCCACCTCCCCAAACTGCTCGATGGTGCTGCCCACCGCGGGC
Organism: Actinomycetes bacterium; assembly: GCA_021815245.1. Next base: position 2,015 of record JAKAHF010000142.1, on the reverse strand, counting down.
GGATCCACGAAGCTGATGTCGGTGAGCCGCTGCTGCATGTAGTCGGAGATGCCCACCCGGGCTCGCCTGCCCGACACCTGAGCCCAGACGTCGTTTTCGTTGAAGAGGAAGCCGCGCGAGGGGACGCGGAACTGGTACTTGTCGTGAGTGACCACGATGAAGTCCGAGGGAGCCTTGAACATGACCTCCGCCGTTGCCGCATCGGCCGCTCCGGCCTGCTGCGACTTGGCAGCCTCAGCCGCCTCAGCCAGCGTGATCTGTTCGACGATCGCCTGAGCGAGCGCCAGACTCTCCGCAGAGAGACGCAACTCCGGCTCAAGCGTGCGCCCCGACTTCTTCAGCACCTCAGACACGACGACCTTCTGAGAGGGCTTCTTTTCGGCGGCGGCGGCCAGCTTGGTCGCGCACTGGGTGGCGCAGCCATCCACCACGATGAGGCTGCTCTCGGCCAGAGCCTTCTTGTAGCGAGCGGGAGTGCGATTGAGCCCCACCGGGCAGACGATCTCGGCCGCGGCTTCCTCGGCCAGCCGGATGGCCACCTCACGGGCCACCGAGCCCTCGGGCTTGTCGAGGCCGGTGCAGGCCAGGATCACGAGACTCATTCGTCGCCCCCCTTCTGATCCGCCCCGGCGTCGCCGGCCAGCGCCTCGGCCTCCTCGGCGTGGAGCTTCTTGATGAGAGCCACGGTCGCGGGCTTGTCAGGGAACGTGATGGCGTCGGGGCCGCAGGTTTTGGAGCACGCCCGGCAGAAGACCACGCAATTCTCGGGATTGGCCACCACCAGTTTCACGTCACCGTCGCGCCGTTCGAACACCCGGTGGGGACAGAACTCGTCGCACTCCATGCAGAAGTCGCACTTGCTGTAGTCGATGGTCGGCGCCCAGGGGATCTTGCTCCGAGGCACCCCCATGAAGGTGTTCTCAGCCATCCTCGCCGCCATCCTCCGTGACGCCCATCGCGCGAAGAGCAGCTGCCACCTTCTCGACCGCCTGATCAGTGGTCATTTCCCGAATATCGAGCGGCACCATGTCCTTCTTGACGTCCATGCCCTCGGCGGCGAACGCATCGCGGAACATCTTGTTCTGCATGTTGGGGGCGCAGGCGGCAATGACCAGGGGCCGTTTGGCCTGAAGGAAATCCGCCAGAAAACGGTCGCCGTCCTCTTCGCAGAGCTGGGGATGGATCATGCCGAACTCCACGGGCAGCTCAATGCGTACCCGATTGATGAAGTCCCAAATATCCATCTTCTCGAAGCCGGGACATTTGCCGGTACACACGCACATGATGAGACCGGGGCGTTGCCGTGGGGTTTCGGCGGCTCTCACTTGGTCCGGCGTGTCGGTCATGAGTTCTCAACCTCCTTGATGCTCTTCTCCATAGCCGGGATGGTGCCCTCCACGATCACGGCTTCCTTCACTATGGTGGGTCCCCAATCGATTTCGGTTCTCGGCACGCCGGTGAACCAGAAGATCGATGACCCCATTGGGGTCGGCGCCGTACCCATCAAGGTCGCCCCAAGCCACCGCCCGCCCCGAGGTCCAGCACAACCTCTCCCGGCTTGAGTTGGGCGATCGCCCCGGGATTCCGTCGGCCCCACTTGCGGCCCGCAGCAGGAGGAGCCGCTACAGCAGGACGAGCCGCTTCTTGCGATCTCGGCATAGCGATCGCGGACAACGTTCCACGCCGCGTGTTCTTTCTCGTCTTGATTCATTTCTCATCGGCATTTGCTTCTGCACCCATGGGGTGCCCGATCATCGTGGGGCAGCCAAGATCCTCGCCGGATCCGCCGACCAGCGCCGGCCCCGCTTCGCCCTCCTTCGCCGGCCAGTACCGACGCTGGAACCAGAAGGCGACATTGACCAGCCCGATCATGACCGGCACTTCAACGAGCGGCCCGATGACAGCGGCAAAGGCCTGAGCTGAGCCCAGGCCGAACACCGCCACCGCCACCGCGATGGCCAGTTCGAAGTTGTTGGAGGCCGCGGTGAACGCCAGGGTGGTGCTCTTGCGGTAGT
>JAKAHF010000141.1 GCA_021815245.1 Actinomycetes bacterium | reverse complement strand
CATTCACTCAGAGTCGAGCGCATGTTCCATGTCTCTCCACGATGTCGCGACGTAGGTGGCTTGCTCCTCTATCGTCCTGTTGACCAGGAAGTCAAGCTTCTCGAGGCACTCCCTCCAGGTCTCGATACTGTGATAGCGCTCCCTCGGAGTCCCCGACTCCATCCACCCGGCGCCTACTTGCCACCCGTAGCGGTCGAGCACCACGCAAACCCTCAACCGCTCGTGCCCTAGAACGAGCCGCCAACAACCAAATGAGTCACCGTCGTAGTCCTGCCTGCGTTGGACAAAGCCATCGATGAGAAGGGACTGCACCAGGGCATGTAGAGAACTCGGAACGTCAACAGGCGCCGGCTCAGGAAGCGGCATCGCTCCTCCTTCTATCGCGAAGCTTGCTGATTCCCCTTCCATCGGAAGGGGTCATTTTCAACGTTGAGGGACCTGCAAGAACACCCCTACCACCGGCTGCTCTCCGATCACCCGCGTACGATGCCCCTGACCGGATACATCCTCGAGCAGGACGATGCTGCCCGGGCCGAGCCGGCGGACCTGGCCGTCGCCTGTCTCGACTTCGAGTTCGCCCGCCAAGTGGAGGCTGTACTGCACCCGGGGAGCTGGGTGCCAGTCGGCCACGAGTCCGGGATCCATGACCGAGAAGCGGGCCGCCGAGACCTCGATCGGGGTTGCCACCTGAATGGGCGGCGCCGACCCCGCCAGGTCCACACGGTCGAGGGCTATCGACAGCTCCTCCATGTGCGACGTGCCGGATTCGTCGGCAAAGATCCTCGTGTAGGTCAGGTTCGCCATTGCCTCGCCTCTTGGTTTCGTCGGAGATGGCCGCCCAGCCATGGTAGCGCCTGGCTTGGTCGCACAGCGAGCATCCACCGCCATATCGATTGCTCTAAAAGGTGAACACTGCGCATCTAGGGTCGCTGCTGCCTACGCTTTCCCGCAAGAAACGAGCGCTGTGTGTTAGTCGCGTCTTCAAGCGTCGCCCGAGAGGGATGGGCACGTACGACTTGGTCAGAAAGTTGGCAACGGCCCAACGTCCGGGGGACGTGGTGGGTTTCCCCAGACGCGGAGGTTTCGGCGCTCGCTATCTGGCTTCCCCGAGGTCCGGACATCCTTGGGTTGATAGGCGGCAAAGGGATGTCCGCCAGGACTCCATCGATGATAGCGTGGGGATCGTCCGAGACTCACATGGAGACAGAGATGACGGCACTGGATGACTACACCAATCGATTCCGGGAGGAGAATCAGGCCGCGCTCGCCGAAAGACGAGCGAAGGATGAGCGCCTGGCGCATCTTCGATCAATCGCAGCGTCGGAGCTTCGGGAAGTCGCCGTCGAGTTTGTGGCGCGAATGCAGGCTGCGGGAGTCAAACCCAAGACGGAGTTTACCGGCCGGTGCGTAGACGTCGAGGTCAAGACAACACTGGGCATTTTCCGAGCCCGCACAGTCACGACTACGAGACGAGAGTGGGAGCAGATTTCCACCTACTTCGTGACAAACAGATGGGGCCCGCTATATGTGAGCACCGACGGCCTCGTCTACATGGTCGAGCCTCACTGCGACTCCGACGACATCTTCTACCCAGTTACCGTGCTTCCCGTCATTGTCTCCACACCGGAAGAATGCGAACCACTGATGTCGGGCGAAGACTACCGTGTCAAGTTGCGCGCCGAGCTCCTCGAACTATTCGGCCGAGCCCTCGCCCAATACGTTCCTTGAGCTCTCGCCCTGGGCCGTGCACGACTCGGTGCACACGGCGCTCACGTCTCGAAACCGCGACCCAGGCGAACTGGCAGATCGGCCGGACCCTTGAAGGTGTTAGCATCTTGATGAATCCAGACGCCGCCGAACAGAGTCGGCCGCCCACCGAGCGTTAGGCTTTCCGCCGGCGAGCGCTACGCGACAGAGCGTTCACGACCCTTCGTAGGTGTAGCTCAGAACCACTTGGTCCTGCGGGTTCAGCAGCGTGATCGTGTCGCCGCTGTTGTTCCATATGGCAGAGCCCGTCTCGCCCCAGTAGAGGTCGGTCTGGGTATCCGCGCCCACCCCGGTGTGGAGCCTGAAGACATCGCCGCTGGCGAAGACCCTGCTCGGGAAGTTGTAGTGGTGGTTCGCCGCGTCCTCCAACGCGTACCCCTGGAGGCTACCCGAGACAAGCACCCTGAAGGTGATGTACTCCTCGTTCAAGTTCTTGTTGTCGTCGCCGGGAGCGTCGTAGTTGACCGACACGATCTCTAGGGGACTGCCGGAGAACAGTGTGGTACTCGTGGTGGTCGTCGAAGAAGTCGTCGTCGTGGATGCGGCGGTCGTTGTCGTTGTGGCAAGAGAGGTCGAGGTGGTCGTGGTGATGGTTGTCGAGGTCGAGTCTGGATTCAACATGCCGAGCAGGTTGTGAAGAACCTGAGCCACCTCTCCCCGGCTCATGTTCCCGGCCGGGTCGAGGCTGGGGAGATCGAGTCCGGTGAGAAGCCCGCCATACTCAGCTCGCGACGCGTTCGCCCCGTGAGTGGCACTCAGTCCCCAGCTGCCACTCGGCTCGAAACCGTCAGGAGGCGTGGCCAGGAGCCCGGGCTCCAGATTGTCGGCGGCGCGCACCACCATGGTCACCATCTGCCAGCGGGTGATATTGCTGTAGGGGTCGAACGTGGTCGAGGTCTTGCCGGTCGTGATTCCGCGGGCGGCGCATACCGCCACGTAGTTGTCCGGATAGAACGTGCTTGCGTTGCTCTTGGTCACGTCTTTGAAGTAGCAGATATCGTCCTCGGTGACCGGGTATCCGGCTGTGAGCACCATCATCTTGGCGAACTGCTGGCGAGTCACAGGGTCCTTCGGACCGAAGTTGCCGTTGCCATAGCCCCCGATGATGCCCCGATCGGCCAGGTCGCTGATGGCTGTGTAGTAGGGGTGGGAAGCGGGAACATCGGGGAAGCTCGAAGCGGCAAGCGCCAATGAGGCGACCGAGACAGTGAGTACAACAAGAAGTACAACGACTGTCGCAGTCATCACCTGCAGACGCCGTCTTCTTCCGACTTCGAACGCCGCGAATCCGATGAGCCGTCTGAACATGATCCCCCCCTTTGGCCGGGCTGCCTGCCGATGCTTCACTCTTTGCAGTGTAGGACGCCGGTCGCGCTCCCGCAACCCGCGTCCGCTCATAGACTCGTCGACCCCGTCGTAATATTACGCTATTGACGCCGCCGTAATATTACGTTAGAGTCGTGGTGCATCGTCAACTACTCGGGCACGAGGGCGCCGCACAACGATGGGACGCATTTTTGGCAGAGGCGAACTTCCGCGCATCTTGCTGGCCGTGATCGGCGGCATCGTCGAGGGCAACGGCTACGCGATCATGCAGGCGCTTCAGCAACGGGTCGGCGCCGGGTGGAAGGCGAGTCCGGGGGCCATCTACCCCGCTCTCGTCAGCCTCGAAGACGCCGGGCTCATCACCACCATCGACCGCGATGGCGCCCGCGTCTACCGGTTGACCGAGGCCGGCCGCGCCGCCGTGGAGCAGTACGAGGGTTCGGGAGCGGCCTGGAAGTCACTCTCCGCCCGCGCCAAGGAGAGCGCCCCGCCGGCAACGCTGGCCGGGATTCTCCGCGGCTTTCAGGCGCAACTGCCCGAAGGCAGGGTTCCCTTGACGGCCGATCAGGCCGACCGCGTGCGCGAAACGCTGTCGCGCGCGGCCACCGACATCAAAGACATTCTCACTGAGGGAGGTTCGAATGGATGAGTTCGGCAAGCTCGCCTACATAGAGCTCGAGGTGAGGCGGGCGTCGCACCGCCGCGTCTTCTGGCTGCACTTCGTGGTCTGGGCTCTCACGGGCGTGCTGCTCTTCGTGATCTGGCTGCTCGCGACGCCCGACGCGATGCCCTGGTTCGTGATCCCCATCTTGGCGTGGGCGATCTTCGTCGGCGGACACGCGGCCTGGGTGTTCATGATCCGCACTCCGCAGGAGATCATCATGGAGCGCGAGCGGCGGCCCGAAGCCCCGGCACCGATGGCGGCGCCCGCGCCGGACAAGGACGAGCCCGGGTCAGAGAAGGCCGAGCAATGAGCTCGACCGCGACCCACAGTCCGGGAGTCGCCCAGCCCGGCGCGCAGCCCAGCGCCCGGCCCGGCGTCTTCGGCGTCATCGCCGACGGGCAGACCTACCGCAACCTGGCGTACCTGATCATCGCGTTTCCGCTCGCGACCTTCTACTTCACCTTCGCGGTGACGGTCATCTCGGTGGGCGCGAGCCTCGTGTGGACGTTCGTCGGCCTGGTGATCCTCGCCTTCAGCCTGAGCGCCTGCCGGGCGTTCGTGGCCATCGAGTGCGCCCTGGCCGAGAAATTGACCCGGCGGAGGATGCCCCTTCCCGCTCCCACTGCCGACTTCAGTGACGGCTTCTGGCGCGGCGTGTGGTCGCTTCTCAAACAGGGAGACAGCTGGCTGAGCCTGCTCTTTCTCCTCGTTCGCTTCCCGCTCGCGGTGGCGGCCTTCTCGGTCGCCGTATCCCTGGTCGGCGCATCGCTCTGGGCCATCGTCCAGCCGGTTTTGGCGCCGGTCTTCGCCTGGATCGGGATTCCGCAGGAATGGGGCGCGTGGACTATCGACACGGTCTGGGAAGGGTTCATTTTCTTCCCGATAGGCGTCGTGCTGCTGTTTCTCAGCCTCCATGCGGTCAACGCCATCGCCTGGCTGATGGCGGAGTCGGTGCGCCTGATGACCGGGCGTATCGGCCACCTGCGCATGCGCCGGCAGATCCTCGGCATGCTCGCGGGAGGGCGCATGCTCGACGGCGCCTCGCTCCTGCGCGACCTGCACCTGTTCAACGGGTTCAGCATCGACGTCAACCCGATCAACGTCTACGCGACGCTGCTCGGGCTGAAGTCGGCCGGCCTCGCCGAGAGTCGCGAAGCGGACGGCGTGGAATGGTTCACGTTGACCCCCCGCGGGGAGCGTGCCGTGGCTGGACGCATGGCGGTCGCAGGATGACCACTGCGCCGTCTCCAGAACTGATGCTGCAGGTCACCGGCCTGCGCAAGACCTACGGCCACCTGGTCGCCGTCGACGGCCTCGACTTCGAGGTTCGCCGGGGAGAGATCTTCGGCCTGCTGGGCGCCAACGGGGCCGGCAAGACGACCGCCGTGGAGTGCATCCAGGGCCTGCGCACGTTCGACGCGGGCAAGGTGATGGTCGCCGGTCTCGATCCGAGCAAGCACCCCGACCAACTGCGCCAGCGCATCGGCTGCCAGCTGCAGCAGTCGGCCCTGCCCGAGAACATCCGCGTCTGGGAGGCGCTGCAGCTCTTCTCTTCGTTCTACGCCAAGCCGCTCGATTGGCGGGTGCTCATGGAGCAGTGGGGCCTGGCCGAGAAACGCAACGCCCGCTTCCACAGCCTCTCGGGCGGGCAGAAGCAGCGGCTCTTCGTCGCCCTGGCGCTCGTCAACAACCCACAGGTGGTGTTTCTCGACGAGATGACCACCGGGCTCGACCCGGCGGCGCGGCACGTGGCCTGGAAGCTGGTCGAAGACCTGCGCGCCCAGGGCACCACCGTCGTCCTCGTGACGCACTTCATGGACGAGGCCGAGCGCCTCTGCGACCGGCTGGGCGTCATGGAGCGCGGCCGGCTCATCGCGCTCGACACCCCGCGAGGCTTGGTAGCGGCGCACGGCGGCGGCATCCGCGCCGTCTTCAGCTGCGACGCCCCCGACGACCTTGGCTTTCTCGCCGAGGTACGCGGGGTTTCCGACGTGCGTCGCTCGGGGCGCCTGGTCGAGGTGGCGGGCGACGGCAAGCACGTGGCGCTCGTGGCAGCCGCCCTGGTTAGTCACGGCATCGTGCCCGACGACTTCCATGTCACCCAACCCTCGCTCGAAGACGTCTTTCTGCGCCTCACAGAGCGCACCACAGAGGAGTGAGAATGTCCGCCAGACTGACATGGGTCGAGATCAAACTCGTGCTCCGCGAGCCGCTGACCTTGGTCTTCTCGTTCGCGTTCCCGGTAGTGCTGCTGTTCGTGATGGGCGAGGTGTTCGGCCAGAGCACGGGAGAAGAAGGCGAGATCGTCTTTCGCAACTTCGGAGCCATGAACTACTACGTGCCGGGATACCTGGGACTGGTGGCGGCCGCGTTCGGATTCATCAGCCTCCCCACCCACCTCACCGCCTACCGGGAGCGCGGCGTACTTCGACGCCTGCACGCTTCGGGCATCGGCGGAACCCAGGTGATGGCGAGCCAGACCATCGTCGGAACGATCCTGACCAGCGTGGGCGCCATTTTCGTGGTGATACTGGGAATGGTGGTCTACGACGTCAGGGGTCCGGGCTCGCTGGTCGAGGTCGTGCTCATCTATCTACTGTCGACGCTCTGCTTCATGGCCGTCGGCTGCCTGCTCGGAGCGGTGATCCCCAGGACCCGCGCAGCGCAGGGTATCGGCCTCATCCTCTTCTTCGTCGCGATCTTCGTGAGCGGCACCTGCCCGCCCATCGAGGTCATGAGCAGCGTGATGCTCGACATCGGCAAGGCCCTGCCGCTCTACCACT
>JAKAHF010000140.1 GCA_021815245.1 Actinomycetes bacterium | reverse complement strand
GACGTCGCGGCACACGCAGAACACGTACTTCTGGTCGTCGTAGACGGCGCCGTTCGAGCTGAGTTCCACCGCGAACCTCGTTCCGTCCTTGCGGCGATGGGTGGTCTCGAAGTGAGCTCCATCCGCGTCGACGGCCGCGATCATCTCCAACAGATCCTTCTTGTCGAATTCGGTGTCCCAATCCCACACATGGAGTTCGTAGACCTCCGCCATCGAGTAGCCGAGCATACGGGCGAAGCGTTGATTGGCTTCGTAGACCTTGCCGTTCAAATCCATCACAACGATGCCATCGCGCGATTGGTCGACGAGCAGGCGGCGCCATGCGGCCTCGTCGCTGGCTCGGTCCTTGGCCTGTTTGAGTTCCGATACGTCCTTGATGTGCTCCACCGAGCCGATGGGGGTGTCCTCGGCATCCAGAAGTGGATACGAACAGATCTCGAACCACGCGTCGGGATCGACGCTGGAAGAACTGCGGGAGAGACGCGATCGGGGTCGACCGGTTTCGAGCGCGAGGGCAAGCTCGCACTCCGTGCAGGGCTCTTCACGATCGTGGAGCGCCTCGTAGCACTTCTTGCCCTGAAGCGGGAGTTTCGTCGGGTAGCGCTGCTCCATCCACCGGTTGGCGACGATGATGTTCGCCTCCAGGTCGAGGACGATCAAGCCATCTTCGATGGCGTCGAAAAGGGCCTCGAGAAACCGCCCGTTGTCTGTTCTTCGAAGAGAGTCGATCACCCGGTTGTCTCCTTCGCCCTGCCTAGCGACGAGAGCAGTGAATCGGTTTACAGTACTATCGACCAGAACAGTGCAGACAATGAGCGCGTCTTGGCACGATTCGCGGGCAAAGCGGTTGGCGTTCGCGCCGCACCCGTGGTTTCATTCCGGCATGTCAGATCACGACACCACATTCGCCGACCGCATGCGGCAATTACGACCCTCGACCATCCGCGAGATCCTCAAGGTCACGGCGCAACCCGAGGTGATCTCGTTCGCCGGCGGACTCCCCGCCCCGGAGCTCTTTCCACTCGACAGTGTGCGTGCCGCCGCCGAGACCGCTCTCTCCATGGGCGGGCGTGAGGCCTTGCAGTACGGGCCGAGCGAAGGCTTCATGCCCCTCCGCGAGTGGATCGCCGCCGAGATGGCCCGGCGCGGCGTCGCTGCGACGGCGAACGATGTGCTCATCACCAGCGGGTCGCAGCAGGTGCTCGATCTGGCGGGAAAGCTGTTCTTGAATCCCGGGGACGTTGTGCTCACCGAGAATCCGACGTACCTGGCGGCGATCCAGGCGTTCCAGACTATGGAGGCCCGGTTCGTGCCGGTGCCGACCGACGATGACGGTCTGATCCCGGAAGCGCTTCCGGCACTCATCGCCGCGCACCGGCCCAAGTTCCTCTACACGATCCCCAACTTTCAGAATCCCACCGGGGTGACGCTCGCTGTCGAGCGGCGCCGGACACTCGCGCGCATCGCGGGCGAGACCGGGTTGACCGTTCTCGAAGACGATCCCTATGGCAGACTGCGCTACCGCGGCGTCGACATCCCGCCGGTCAAGCACTGGGACGAGGCCGGTCGCGTCATATACGCGAGTACGTTCTCCAAGACAATCGCTCCAGGATTGCGACTGGGGTGGGTGGTGGCTCCACCCGAGATCTTGTCGCGGCTGCTGATACTCAAACAAGCTTCCGACCTGCATACCTCGAGCTTCGACCAGAGGGTCGCGTACGCCTACCTGACCCAGTGCGACGAGGCGGCACACGTGGAGAGCATCCGCCGTGCCTACGGCGAGCGGTTCTCGGTGATGGACGGGGCCCTGCGCGAAGAACTGCCGGCCGGCTACTCGTGGACCCATCCTGAGGGTGGCATGTTTCTGTGGGTCACAGGGCCGGTCGAGCTCGACAGCCTGAAGCTGCTGGCGCGGGCGGTGGAGCGTCAGGTCGCCTTTGTGCCCGGGCGCGACTTCTTCCCGGCCGAAGGTGGCAGCAACTACCTGCGCCTGAACTTCTCAAACTCGACGCCCGACCGCATCAGAGAAGGCGTGCGGCGGCTGGGAGCCCTGTGTAGAGAGGCGTAGCCTGGCCCACCGGCGACGGGGCGTCGGGCCGGGGGAAGTAGGATGATGGATCTCAGCCGACCGGCCGCGACATCAATAGGTCGTTCTGCATGTCGTCACCCAGGGGGAAGATCTGGCTACCGACGACTGCGAATCCCCATTTCTCATAGAAGGCAATCGCTCGAAGGTTTCGTTCCCACACGTCGAGCCAGATGGTGTCGCATGAGCGGTCGAGCGCGATTTCGAAACAGACCCGCATGAGTGTGGCGCCTACACCGTGGCCGATCCAGGGCGCATCGGCGTAGAAACGCGCGATCTCCACGGGTCGGACGCCGCTCACGCATGGGGGCGCATCGCCGAGCTTCAACCGGGCGTAACCGGCCGCCGTGCCGCCGGCCTCGGCGAGCAGAAAGATGCTCTGCTCGTCGGCCAGTTCGGCGGCTTGGATCGCCGGCCCGAATGCCGACGCCAGGTACTGGGCCATGTCGGCCTCGGAGTTGTCGGGCCCGAAAGTGTCGCGAAACGTCCGGGCGCCGAGAATGGCGAGCAGTTCGGCATCGTCGGGTATCGCGACGCGCACGTCGATGGTCGTGTCGGTCAAAGCGGCCTCGTTTCGGGCGGTGGTTCTCAGGCGTACGCGATCACGAACAGGCGTTTGAATGGATACAGGACTTTTCCGTCGCCGCGTCGTTCATAGGTCTCAGCTATGCGGACATCGAGCATCGAACGGAACAGTCCTCGGTCCTCATCGGTTTCGAGCGCGTCGAGAAAGGGGCGGAGGCCCGTGCTCGAGATCCAATCGCCGATCGCCGCTGGGGCGTCCAGCACGTGGTAATACTCGGTTTCCCACATATCGATCGACCGGGCATGTGGCGCGAGGGCGTCGTAGTAGACCGCGGGCTCTTCCATCGTGAGGATGCTGCGGGCCGCGTCCATACGGTGATCCCACGCGGCGTGGGCCGCGATCTCGTGGATGAGTGCGCGCACCTGGGCGAAGTCGGCGCTGGGGACTTGGAAAGCAAGGGCTCCGTTGGGCGCGACATGGTCGAAGAGACGGCGGACGAGTCGCGCGTGGTCGGGTACCCACTGCAAGGCGGCGTTGGAGAACACCAGGTCGAGGGGCTCGGGGCTGGTCCAGCCGGCGATGTCGCCCAAAACCCACTCTTGGTCGGGATATGCTTCGCCGGCGGCGGCGATCATGCTCGGCGAGCTGTCGAGGCCGCAGACGCGAGCGCATGGCCACCTGCGGCGGATCACCTGCGTGCTGTTGCCCGGGCCGCACCCGAGGTCGACCGCGGTCGACACTCCGGCGACGTCGATGCGGGAGGCAAGGTCCTCGGCGGGTCTCGTGCGCTCGTCACCGAAGCGCAGGTAGTCATTCGCATTCCAAGCGGTCATCGTTCGGCCTCCACGTGATCGTCGTCTCGACAGTCGCGCCTCATGCGTAATTGTAGCCGGGGCCGCGTGGAGCGCGCCGCCTACCGTCCGGCGAACTGGTCGCCCATGACGTCGCGAAGCACGGCCAGCACTGAGCGGTCGATCGAGCCGTCGGCATCGTTGCCGGCATTCTCGACGTAGAGCACGATCATTCTGCCCTTGGCGAAGTAGTGCGGTGGACCCACCCACTGGACATTCGCCGTGCCGGTGTCGGTGGGGATCTCGAACCCGTCTTCGCTCACTCCGGCCGCCGCCTTCGCGGCAGTCTCCGCGTCGGGAAACCGGTAGAACTCGATGCGCGAGCCGCCGGGCCCTCCGACGAGCAGAGCCACTCGCTCCGCGTCAGGACCGAAGAACAAGACGGGGTGTAGTTCGGGCACGGCGGGCCACTCCGCGTCGACACCCGCGCTCCGAAGTTGCGACCGAATGGCCTGAGCGGCGTCTTCCTCCTGGATAGTAGTTACTTCGCCGCAGGAACTGCACGCAAAGAGCAGGGCTGCGGCCAGCGCCGTGCCCAGGAAGAAACGAATATTGCGATGCGACATCTGAGACCATGGTAGCAAGGGCCTGAGCCGGCAGATCACCGCTTCGTCCGGCGCCGGCCTGCCGGCTTCTGCCGCCGAGGACCCGACCAGCCGTGCACCCAGTGGCTGTACTCCCTGCCCCGGTCATCGACGATCCTCAGCAGGCACGAGAAGGGCGACTCATAGCCATCGCCGTGCGCGCACGGGCGCCGCATCGCCGGGTCGATGGTCACGACCAGTTCGGCCCTCGAGACGAAACGTATCGACGACTTGGAGTTCGTGATCAAGTGCGGCAACCAGGCGGCGTATTGGGCCACCGAATGACCTACCACCGGCACGAGCAACGGAGACCCGTCGTGCCGGCCGCTCACGAGATCGAAACGAAACCCGGTGGCCCCCGATGACCATGCCGCTTCGACGATGTGCCCCATGGCGACGTCGCCGGCGTAGTAGGTCGAGTGGCTGGTGAAGGACTCCACGAAGCTGCGCACCACACTCTTGAGCATCTTGTGGCTGCCCGACCGACCATCACCCCAGAACATCCAGAGGTTGGCCGGTGGACTCCAGGTGGCCATGGGAGGCTTGACAAAGCGCCATCGGAGGCCGTCGGCGATCGTCCCGATGAGCACGTGCGCGAAAAGGTAGATGCCGCCGCCGAGTCCCATGAGGGTGAAGATGCCGAGGAACCATATGATGCACATGTAGATAGCTTCATGACGGTCCAAACCGAGTTTCGCCGAGAGGTACCCGGAGACAGCGAACAGGGCTCCGCTCACGACCCCGAATAGCAGGAAGCTCCGGGCGCTTCTCAGCCGTTGACGACGCGTCATTCGCGTCACGTCTTGTCGCGGACCCCGCTGTTTGAGCAGGAATCGCCCCCACCAGGTGTCCTGGTGCGCCACGAGCCAACGCATCAGTAGGCGCATGAGAAAGTGCAACACCAGTTCCATCAGACGCTCGAATTCCCCCCAGTGCGGATCGTTCGACCCGGCTCTACCGGGCCGGCGGGCTCAGTTCTCAGTTCGAGACTGGGACCGCCTGTCGCTTGTATCGTCCGGCGAGGGGATCTACTTGACCCGGGGATTGTGCGAGACCATGAGGCAATCCGCACCTCGCGCATCGTCGATCTTGGTTGCCGTGACGTCGACGAAACCGGCGTCCCGCAAGGCCGCCGACACCTCTTCTGTCTCGTACTTACAGAAGCCGTGGGCGGTCACCGGCAGAGTCTCGAGCGTCTCGCGGGGGGCGAAGCCGAGAACGAGCCGTCCACCCGGAGCGATGATGCGGCGAAGCTCGGCGATGGCCGCGGGGAGTAGGGGCAACATGCGCGAGATCAGGTCGCCGCCGCCGAACCCGACTTCGAGCACTCGATCGGTCGCGCCGAGATCGAGGGCTGCGAGAACCGTTCGATTGAGCGGCGCGTTGGTCTGGTTGAGCTTCGGAGCGAGGACGAAGCGGCCGAACGGTCCCGAAGGACGGCGCAACTGGGCGGCCATGAACCTGCGCGGAACGACATCGAAGATCGAAGGCACTACGTCTCTCCTTGTATCAAAAAGAACGGAGCGCACGGCCTCCAGAAACAGTGCGCGGCCGGCGTCATCAGGCTACGCCGGCCGCGAACGCACATCAACAGGGTCTGCCGGCCGTTGGCTGATGAAGCACCGGCAGACTCCGCGGCGATCTCTCAGTGGGGGATGCCGAGCTGAGTCGTGTTGCCCTCGAGATCGGTGCGGCTGAAGCTGAGGTACGACACCTTGATGTCGGTGAACTTGTTGTTCACGAGCTGGTACATGATGATGCCGTGGTAGTCGAAGGATTCGCCCGCCTTCACGACACCAAATGGAGAATCATCGTCGTCTTTCAACACGGTGAAGTGAGTCCACATCTGAATGGCGAGTGTATCGTCGTCGCTCACGAAGCGCTCGACGTGCAATTCTTCGGCGAACGATTTCCAGATCCACGCGTAGTGGGCCTTCATGCCATCGGAGCCGTTGATCTCGAGCAGTCCGTTCAGCACCCGTGCGTTCGGGTCGATGTAGTCCGCGAAAGCGGTTGGATCTTGGGCGTTGAAGCGGTTGATGTAGTCGTCAAAGGTCGCTCTGTCCATGGGTGCTCCTTGGGGATGAGAATGACTCACGTACGGCATGCTACGACGTGCTGCGCGGCCGGATTATACGTCAGCGTCGTGCGCGGTGCCGCGCAATGGTACTTCGGTAGCACCGGAGTGTCCAGGCGGCTTAGCTACGACGGCTGTCGGGCGCTTTGTGTCCCTACGTTCTTCGTTCGAGGGCGAGTTTCGCTCCCAGGCCGAGCAGCATGAGGGTGGGGTGGGGGGCTTCGGAGGAGACGAACCGGGGCAGAAAGGCCAGGTAGAAGAGAACGATCTTGGGATTCGAAAGGCCCGAGAAGGCCCCATCGAAGAAGAAGCGGGCCATCGAGCGCGCCGCGGCCCGCTACGTGCTCGCTGCGCCGAGCTTCTTCACGGCGCTTGCGACCGAGCGACGGTCTGCGGCGTTGAGCGACTCGTCGGCCTCCCA
>JAKAHF010000139.1 GCA_021815245.1 Actinomycetes bacterium | reverse complement strand
GCGTGGACTCGCGACAAGTGTCTGTCGGTCTCGGCCTGGTGGTACGGACGGTGAGCGAGGCGATCGAGGCGGGGCTCGACCTCGACTCCGTGGTTAGGGTCGCCGAGACGGCCGCCCGCAACACCCGTGTATGGGGGGTGACCCCGTCGCTCGAGGTCTCGGTCAAGGGGGGCCGGGTCAGTCCCCGGGTGGCTCAACTGGCCGACTCCATAGACTTGAAACCCATCATCGCCTTTGACGAGCAGGGCGCCGCGCACGTGGGAAGCGCCCGGCTGGGCTTTCAGCAGACGCTGCGGGCGATGACACATCGCGCCGCCCGCTTCGCTTCGGGCCACACCGTGCGGGCCGCCATCGCCCACGCCGACGGTCGTGACGCGGCCTACGACGTTTGGGAGCGGCAATGCCGCCTTCTGAACACCCCCGATATCCCCATCTTGCAGGCGGGGCCGGTCATCACCACCCACGTCGGTCTGGGCGCCGTCGCCGTCGCGGTGCAGCGTACCGACGGCACGACCAGCGATGGAGCGGCCCGGAGGTGGCGATGAACATCTGGACCGCCCTTGCCATCACACTGGGAGTGCTCGTGGTCTACATGACCATGGGATGGGTGCTCAGCCTGGTGCGCCACGACGCGAGCGTGGTCGATCCGCTCTGGGGCGCGGGCTTCATCGTCGCCGCCGTGAGCTATTTGTTGCTGCTCGACGGCGACTCTGCGCGCAAGGTGCTCGTGCTCACCATGGTCTGCGTATGGGGACTCCGTCTCAGCGGCTACCTGCTCTGGAGAAACCGTGGCCGGGGTGAAGATCCGCGCTATACAGCCATGCGCAACAAACGGCCCGGGACGTTCTGGTGGTACAGCTACCTGCAGGTCTTCCTGCTGCAGGCCGTGCTGCTCTGGCTCGTGGCCGCTCCGCTTGCCGGAGCGATGGCAACGCAACGCGGCGAGGGTCTCACGGCACTTGACTTCGTGGGCCTCGGCGTCTGGCTCTTCGGCCTCGCTTGGGAGGTCATCGGCGACACACAGCTCGCCCTCTTCAAGCGCGATCCCGGCAACCGGGGCAGAGTCATGCAACGGGGAGCGTGGCGTTACACACGCCATCCCAACTACTTCGGCGAAGCCGTGCTGTGGTGGGGCATCTGGCTGGTCGCCGCCGCGGCCCATTCCTACTGGGCGGTGTACGGCCCGGTGCTCATCACCCTGCTCTTGCTCCGTGTCTCGGGCGTGACCCTGCTCGAGAAGTCGCTCAAGGATTCCAAGCCCGGGTACGCCGAGTATGTGGCCCGCACGAGTGCGTTCGTGCCATGGCCTCCCAAACGCAAAGCCGGCTAGCATCGGGTCGAAGGGAGGAGAGATGCCGCGGTCGCTCGAGACCGATGCCGATGTGCGTCCCCGTGAAGTAGTCGTCGCCGACCTGATGCAGAGCGGCTACCGCTACGTGCTGACCGCTCCGGAGGGTCACGAATTCGCTGAGGGGTTCGAGCCCGAGCTCACCCCCCGCGAGATGCTCGAACTGGGGGTTTTCGGCGGCAAGTACATGACCGACTGCCGTGATGAATTCCCCGGTTGGTATGAGCATGCCAAGCTCTCGCCGGAGGGCAAGGACCCGTCGCTGAACTTCTTCGGGGTCGACGCGTCGCTGCCGCTCGCCGAGTGGAGGAGACGCGGGTGGATCCACGAAGACGATCCGCGCGGGTGGTTCCAATGGTACTGCCGCTACTACAGGGGCCGCCGCATTCCCGAGGAGGACTCCTGGCAGATCGGCCGCTGGAAAGCGATCAAGCGTCACGTGGCCCAGGTGCGCAAGAACTGCATGCAGGGCGACTTCACCTGCCGGCCCCGCCAGAGACAGGCCCTGCTGCACTGGGCCTACGACTCGCGGCACATCTAACGGCAACGGCAAGCGCGAACCCACCGCGCCCCGGCGGCGCCACCCTTCCAGGGGCCGCCGGCTTCGAGCCGCGGCCCGTCGTCTGACCCCGCCGAGCCCGCCCGCAGGAACTTCACGCTCCCCTTGGCTCGTCTGTCCGACCATAGGAGTAGAGTCCTAGCCAGTGATCACCGACCTGGAGGAGGTCTTCGTGAGGCAGGCAGTTCAGACTCCCACCGCAAAGCGGACGCAGACCCTCGCCACGTGGCTGGAGCTTCTTCGCCCTGGCTCGCCGTGCTTTTGCTGTGGCGCTCCGCTGAGAACGTCCCAGTCGAACAAAGCTACCGCATCCGGCCACGCGCCCGAGCTGGTCTGCTCGCGCTGCGGCGCCGGTGTGGGCGCCGAGGAAGAGGCCGCGCCCTCGATGTCACGACTTCAGACCGTGTTGGTCGCGGCCTGAGAACCGGCCTCGTTTGGAGCCACCGGGTCACGAGCTGGTCGAGGCTGCGCCGTCTCCGGCCTGAAGAGGTAGCCGGACGGTGAAGGTCGAGCCAACACCGAGCGTGCTCTGCACCTCGACCCGGCCTCCGTGCCGCTGGGCGACGTGGCGCACGATGCTCAGACCAAGTCCGGTGCCGCCCGTCTCGCGCGAACGGGCCTTGTCGACCCGGTAGAACCGCTCAAAGACACGTTGTTGCTCGGCCTGCGCTATGCCGGCGCCGTCATCTTCGACCTGCAGCACCGCCCACGAGACGCCAGCCGCGCTCTTCTCCTTGCCGACCCGCAGTGCCAGATGCCCCCCCGCGTCGGTATAGCGGATGGCGTTGTCGATCAGATTGCGCACCAGAGTGCGAAGGGCCACCTCGTCGCCCCTGACCTCGATACCCGGTGCGGCGTCAAGACGAAGCTCGTGCCGTTTTGTCTGCGCCATGGGTTCGACTTCTGACGCCACTTCAGCGGCCAGCCGCCCGAGGTCGACCGAGCTGACCGTGGAGCCCGGCATCTGTTCGTTTTCCTCCAATCGCGACAGCGTTAGAAGGTCGTTGGTGAGCTGAGTCAGCCTGCCGATCTCCGATGACAGTTGCAGCACGAACTTCTGAGCCTGCTTCGGATCGTCGTCTATGGCGCCGCCGAGAGTCTGGGCCAGCAACGACAACCCCGCCAGCGGGGTCTTCAACTCATGCGAGACGTTGGTCACGAAATCCCGGCGCATGCGCTCTGTGGCCTGGCGGGCGGTCTCGTCGCGTATGACGAAGAGCGTGGCTCCCTGGGATGAGCCGTGGCCGACCCGCAGGGGGACGACTTCCACGGCGAGTGATCGGCCATTCGCGAGTTCCAGAAGATCGGTGAAGGCTCTGCCGCCACTAGCCGCCCTCTGCATGAGCGGTTGGGCGGGGAACGACCTGGCCGCAACCAGGATGGGCCTGCCGTACATGGTCGACAGCTGCGCCCCCAGTATCCGATCGGCCGCGGGGTTGCTGCGGAGAAGGGTGCCGTCGGCCCCGACAAGAAGAACGCCCTCGCTCATGGCCGTCAGCACCTCGCCCGAGCGCTCCAGTTCGGCGTTGAGTTCGGCCTCCCGGGTTTCGAGCTGGCCGGCCATACTGTTGAGCGACGTGGCCAACTCGCCCAGCTCGTCTTTGCGGTGGACGCTTGTGCGGTGCGCGAAATCCCCGGCTGCTACCGCCGCGGTCATGTGCCGCAGCCGCTCGAGGGGATTCGTTAGCGACCGGCTGAGCAGATAGGCCACCGCCAGCATGGGCAGCAGTAGCACGGCCCACACGATCAGAGGTATGCGCCATGAGGCGGCGACCGTCGCGTCCACCCGGCCGGCGGGCTCGGCGATGCGGAGTACGCCCTCCGACCATGCGGCTCCCCCAGCCGGCAGCGGGATGGCGACATACACCTCTTCCTTGCCAAGGGTCGCCGACTGGCGCCTCGCCCGGCCTTCACTTCCGCCCAAGGCTTGGGCGACCTCCGGCCGGCCGCGGTGATTGTCGAGGGTGGTGGGATCGACCTCAGAATCGGCGAGCACCCGACCCTGACGGTCGATAACCGTGAAGCGGGCATCGGCCGCCTTGCCCATCGAGACGGTGAGTTTCTGCAGATCGTCGACCGCCGATTCAGGGCGCTCGAGAGCCGCCGCGAACTCGTGGGCCCGCAGAGACATGTCGTCTTCAAGCCGTTCGAGGAACACGCCGCGCAGCATGAGCGCCGCGACCAAGGCGACGATACCGGCAAAGACGAGGCTTGCCAGGGCCACGACGATCGGCAGGCGCCAGCGCAGGCGGGTCATGGGCCAGCGTGCGTTCACCGGGGTCCGATGCGGTAGCCGACTCCCCGGACCGTATGGACCGTCACCGCGGCGGCCACCTCGTCGAGTTTCGCCCTGACGTGGCGAACGTGTACGTCGAGATAGCGCGACGTGCCTGAGGGATAGTGGTGCCACACACGCTCGATGATCTCCTCCCGCGGAAACAGCCGACCGGGCCGCGACAGGAGGAGTTCGAGAAGGTCGTACTCTTTCGGGCTGAGCGCCACCTCCCCCCGAGTGGCGCGAGCGACGTGTCGATCGGCATCGAGTTGCAGGTCGCCGGTGGCCACAGGCGCTTCGGCCGTCTCGCCATGAGCCGCCGCGGTGGGCCGCGCGCGACGCAACCGCGCCTGGATGCGAGCAAGCAGAACATCAAGGTCGAAGGGCTTGGTTATGTAGTCGTCGGCGCCCGATTCGAAGCCTTCGAGCATGGCTTCGCGTTCGCTTCGGGCCGTGAGCATGATGATGGGCAGACCCGGTTTTCTGCGAGCTATCTCCTTGCTTGCGCTTATGCCGTCGAGCCCGGGGAGCATCAGATCCATCAACACAAGATCGATATCGCTACTCAGTGCCGTCTCGAGTCCGACGCGGCCGTTGTGCTCCTGGAGCACGTCGTAGCCGGCCCTCTTGAGGTTGTAGGCCAGCAGATCGGAGATGGTGGCGTCGTCTTCGACCAGCAAGATGCGCCAGGTATCTGGCTGCTTCATAGGGCTTTCCCCCGGGGCTTTCGTGGCTGCTCAAACGATTAACCAAGCCGTAACGCAACGTTAACACCACTTGTCTTCATTGTGGCTAGCCTGGCAGTAGAAAGAAAGGGACGAAAGAGAACGTGAAAGGAAGACAGGGATGATCGCACGCAAGAAGCGCAAGAGCCTGGTAGCCGTCCTGGCCTTGGCGCTGACCCTAGCCGCCCTCCTCGGCGCGACGGTGACAGCCTGCGGCGGCACGGACGAGACGAGCACCACCGCGGCGACCGATTCGAGCGGCACGACCGGCTCCACGACCTCGACCGGCTCCACCGGTGGCACCCTGGCCGCCGACCTCAACGGCGCCGGCGCCACCTTCCCCGAACCAGTCTACGTCGAGTGGATCGGCGCCTTTCAGTCGATCAACCCCGAAGTCAAGATCAACTACCAGGGCGTCGGCTCCGGAGCCGGCATCCAGCAGTTCACCGGACAGACCGTCGACTTCGGCGCCAGCGACGCCTTCATGAAAGACGAGGAGATCCAGGCCGCCGAGGCCGCGCGAACCGGAGCCAAGGTCCTGCACGTGCCGACCGTCTTCGGCGCGATCGTGCTCGCCTACAACCTCCCCGGCGTCGAGGATCTCAATCTCGACTCCGACACGGTGGCCGCCATCTTCCTTGAGAAGATCACCACATGGGACGACCCCGCCATCAAGGCGCTCAACCCCGAGGCTCAGCTCCCCAACACCCCCATCCAGACGGCGCACCGCTCCGACTCCTCGGGCACGACCAACGGCTTCACCAGCTACCTGGCCGCGGTGAACGCAGACTGGGCGGCCGGTCCGGGCAAGGGCAAAGAGATCAAGTGGGCCGGTGGCATCGGTGGCAAGGGCAACGATGGAGTGGCCGCGGTGATCAAGCAGACCGAGGGAGCCATCGGCTACGTCGAACTCGCCTACGCGACTCAGAACAACATGACCATGGCCCAGCTCAAGAACCAGGCCGGCAGCTTCGTCGCCCCCAGCCTGGAGAGCACCTCGGCGGCAGCCGAAGGTCTGCAGATACCCGCCGACATGAACCTGCTGCCCCTGGTGAGCAACAGCGCCAATCCTCAGGCATATCCCATCGTGACCAGCACCTACATCCTCGCCTACGACAAGATGCCCGACGCCGGCAAGGCCGCGGCCCTCAAGGCCTTCCTCGCCTGGGCGCTCAGCGACGAGGGCACCGCGATAGCGACCGAACTTGGCTACGCGCCCCTGCCCGACGATCTCAAGAGCGCGGTGCTCGAAGTGGTGGCCCTGATTGGATCCTAGCAACGACAGCACTCATACCCTGTCCGCGGGTATGTGGAAGCGGAAGGGAGCCGGCCGCAACAGGCTGCCGACGAAGGACGTTTCGCCACCAGGGCGCGTCGGGCGCGCGCAAGGCAAGAACGCAGGGAGCGGCAATAGCAGCGCTATTGCCGCTCCTGAGGACAAAGCCTTGCGCCGCCCGATGCGTCCTGGTGGCCGAGACTTCGTTCGTCGGCAGCCTCGCTGGGCCGACTCCCTTTTCGCCGTGCTCGCCGGCGGGAGCGGGGTGCTCGTGCTCCTGGCTCTCGCCTACATGGTCGTCTCGACCACTGGGACGGCGCTCCCCGCCTTCAGGGCGGAGGGCCTTTCGTTCGTCACCGGCAGCGACTGGGACCCGGGCAACGG
>JAKAHF010000138.1 GCA_021815245.1 Actinomycetes bacterium | reverse complement strand
ATACTCGATGCCGTTGTGCACCATCTTCACGAAGTGGCCGACTGCGCCCGAGCCCAGGTAGGCAACGCAGGGTTCACCGTCGATGCGTGCCGCGATCGCTTCGAGCACCCCACTGATCTCCGCGTACGCCGGCTTCGGCCCCCCAGGCATCAGACTGGGACCGTGACGGGCACCTGCCTCTCCGCCCGAGATGCCGACCCCGAAGTAGTTCACACCCCGATCGGCCAGGGCCTTTCCCCGCCGGTCGGTGTCTCGGTAGTGCGAGTTGCCCCCGTCGATGACGATGTCGCCTGGTTCGAGCAGCGGCTCCAGTTCGCCTATGACGGCATCGACCGGCCCACCGGCCTTGACCATGATGATGATCCGGCGCGGTCGCTTGAGCGAAACGACGAACTCACGCACGGAGAAGAACACGCTCACACGCTGTGTGTCACTGAGTTCGGCGGCGAAAGCCTGTGTGACCGTCGCGGTGCGGTTGAAGACCGCAACGGCGAAGCCGCGATCGGCGATGTTCAGGGCCAGATTGCGGCCCATCACGGCCAAGCCGATGACGCCGATGTCGTTACCCTGCACGCCGGCACCTCCCATGGTCAGGCGGGCAACGCCCGCCGCTCTCTGAAGTGGCGCCCGCTTGCGAGCGGGCCCCAGGCCTACTGCACGGCGCTCGATTGAGTCAGCACCATCAAGGCCTCCTCCGCCTGGTGATAGGCAAAACCCTTCACCTGAAGTAGGGGTACCCCGCATAATGTGTCTTCGTTCAGGTCCACGGCCCCTCCTACCGTCGCCGGTGCCTGCGCTGCGACTACATACTGCCTATGATGACATCTTCGACACCATGATGAGCAGCATACCTCGACAGGGTTGGGCCCTCGTCACCGGGGCCTGCTCGGGCATCGGGTTCGAGATCGCCCGCGAGTTGGCGGCGCGCGGCTACGCGCTCGTGCTCGTCAGCGAGCAGGCGGCACGATTGCATGAAGCCGCCGAAGCATTGACTCGGTCGTTCGCGATCTCGACGCAGACGGTAGTGCTCGACCTCGCCGACCCTGGCGCGGCCAGAAGCCTTCGCGAGGAGATCGACCGGCGCGGCATCGATATCGAGATTCTGGTGAGCAATGCCGGCATGTTCTTCTATGGAGACGTCGCCGATGCCGACCCCGACCGCATGGACACGATGCTCCACCTGCACGTCATCACCCCGTCGCTCTTGGCGGTGGAATTCGCCGGCGTACTGCGCGCACGCCGCCGCGGGCGCATACTGATCGTGTCGAGCCTCTCCGCCTGGCGCGATTTTCCCGACATCGCCTGCTACGGCGCGTCTAAGCGCTACCTCCGCAGTTTCTCGGCTTCGCTGCGCGACGAGCTCGCCCCGTGGGGAGTCACCGTCACCTGTCTCGCTCCGGGAGCCACGGCGACGGGCCTCTACAATCAGACGACGATCCCGGTGGAACTCGCCGTAAAATGGAGGGTAATGAAGAACCCGGCCGAAGTGGCACATGCGGGAGTATGCGGGATGCTCGCGGGGACACGCGTGGTCATGCCCGGCGTCGGGGCGAAGCTCATGGCGGTCGGCATGACGCTCCTCCCACGACCCTTGATTCGGCGATTGCATCGCGCCGCGCACGAACGACGGGGCGATATGGAAGAGAAGGAACTCTGAGATGGGTGTCGCATGCTACCTTTCCAGAGCGCGAGGTCGACCCCAAGGGGAGAGCTGACAGACTCGATGGCATCGCAAGATCGCATCCTATGCAAGAAGTGCCGCGGTGAAAACGACCGCGGCGCCCGATTCTGCTGGTACTGCGGGGCGCCGCTCAAGCGCGGAGCGCGGCCCTCGGGGGTCCTCGAGCTGGTCATCGACTTGGCCACCCGCGCCTCCAAATGGCTCCTCTTCGTTGCTCTTCTCGCCGGACTCGTTGTCGGCGCGTACTACGCGCTCGACCGCTACGTGTGGCCGGCGGTCGGTTCTGAGACCTCCGAGACCCTGACCGTCACAAGCCGCACGGTCGCCACAACCCAGACGACGGTCACGACCCTACCCCCCCGCTCCGACCGAACGGTCAACGGGGGCACCGATCGCTACGCCACCGCCATCGCCATATCGAAGATGGCCTACCCCGATGGTGTGCCTGCCCTCGTGCTCGTGCCGGGAGACGACTACCAGCAGAGCATGGTCGCCGCGCCACTCGCCGCCGCATATGGGGGCGCGGTGCTGCTGCTTCCGCCCGAAGGCATGCGTGATGACCTGGCTGAGGAAATCAAGAGACTCGCGCCCACGCAGGTCTTTCTCCTTGCTACCCCACGCCCCAACACGGTCACGCGCCAGCTCGAGGAGGTGCTCGAGGCGCCCGAGGTGACCCGCCTTATCGGCGGTGATGCCTACGAAACCGCGGCGCTGGTGGCCGATGCCGTCAAGACCAAGCTCGGCACAGTGACGAAGGTGGCGATAGTGCCGTCGGATGGCTTTGTCGAGGCTCTCACCGTCGCGCCTCTCGCCGCGGCCAACGGCTGGCCCATGCTGCTCGTCCCCCGGACCGGGACCACGCCCCGGTCGACCCGCAACGCCATTCTCGATCTCGGCGCCACGTCGGCTCTCGTCGTTGGAACGGCCGTGGAACTCGACCTCGCTCAGATCGACCGGCAGGTGGGTTCCGATGAATTCGACACCGCGGCCCTCGTCATCAGGTACGCGGTGACGCACGGTTCAACGTTCACCCACACGGTCATCGCCACCGGGACCAGCTTCCCCGACGCACTCGTCGTCGGCCCCTATTTGGCACGAGACAAAGGTGTACTACTATTGGTCAAGGACGGTCAACCACCTGCGCCTCTGCTCTCGGTGCTGAACGCGAACCTGGCCGACGTGCGCATGCTCGACTTCATCGCCCTGCCCGAGTTGGCGAAGCAGATGGCTATCAGCCGTTCGTCAGGCTTTTCGGGCGGCACGACAGGCGGCACCACAACTACCTCCGGTGGCACGACACCTGGGTCCTCAGGCGTTGACGACACGCAAACGACGACGAAACCGAGTGCAGGTGGCTGGTAAAAAGGGATACATCATCGTTCTGACGGGCGACGGCAAGGGAAAGACCACCTCCGCGCTCGGGATGGCCGTGCGGGCTATCGGCCAAGGACTCAAGGTCGTCATGCTCCAGTTCCTCAAAGGGTCCTGGAAGTACGGCGAGTTGGAGACCGCAAAGAGACTCGCTCCCGATCTCACCATCAGGCAGTTGGGCGCCGAATTCATCCGCATCGATCCTGAGAATCCCGACCCCGAAGATGTCGAGCGGGCGCACGAAGCCTGGGAGATCTCCAAGGAGGCCCTCTTCTCGGGCGACTACGGCATGGTGATCCTCGACGAGATCAACGGCACCATCGCCTATGGTCTGCTCCCGGTCGACGAGGTGGTCGCCGCCCTGCGCGAGCGTCCGGAGGACTTGCACGTGGTGCTCACGGGCAGGCAGGCTCACCCCCGCATCATCGAGATGGCCGACCTCGTCACCGAGATGACCGAGATCAAGCACCCGTGGCGAGAGGGCCGCAACGCCCGCAAGGGGATCGAGTACTAGGTTCGCGGTGGCCGCCGCCGGCCAGACGCCGTCGCAGTCGGTGGCTGGGAGGCTAGATCTGGCGGGCGACCTTTGCCCCATCTTCGATGGCATCGACGATGTAGGCGGGTTCACGGGCGTCACCCAGCGCGTACACCTCTTTCGCCGCTCCCTGAAACCGCTTGAACAACTCGGTGTCGGCGAGCATGGGCATGGCGGTGATGATCGTGTCGGCCTTGAGCGTCTGCTTCACGCCGTCCTTCGTCGTGATGGTCAGACCCGTCTTGTCGATCTTCTCGAACGACGCCTCCGAGATGATCTTGACGCCCTTCTCCTCCAACCAGATGAGCAGAAACGGCTTGACGAGCGTCTCGAGCAGGCCCTCGCCGACCTCCTCGGGCGCGCATGAATCGACGATGGTGACCGTGCGACCCCGTTTCACCAGGAATTCGGCGGTCTGGCAGCCATGCAGCCTCGCGCCCATCACCACCACTTCCTTGCCGAGCATCACGGGTAGCGCGAATCTGGTGCCCCAGCGCAGGAATTCGGGTGTGGCGAACCTCAGGAACGACTTGAGTCTGTGGTGGAGATCTTGACTCGTCATCACCTTGCGGCCGTCGATGCCGGCGATCGTGGGGATGTTGTGCCTCGCGCCTGACGCCAGCAATATCACGTCGGGCTTGTGCTGCTTGGCCAGCTCAGGGGTCATCTCGGCGCCCAGCTTCACCGCAACGCCGAGCTTCTTGAGTTGCGTGTCGAAGTAGCGCCCGAGCGCCGGCAGATCCTCATGCTCGGTACCCTTCACCACCGCCGCTACCAGCATGGACCCACCGAGACTGCTCATGGTGGTGTAGAGCGAGACATCGTGACCCCTCAGTGCCGCCACCCGGGCCGCCTCGAGCGCCGCCGGACCACCGCCGACGACCATGACCTTCTTCTTTGCCGCCGCCGGCTTGATCTCGTACTCCTTCTCTCGACCGAGAGCCGGATTGATTCGGCAGCGCGGGCCCTGACCGTGCTCGACGTTGCGATAGCAGGTCATGCAGGCCGTGCACGGAGCGATGTCCTCCTCACGGCCCTGGGCGATCTTGTTGGGCAACTCATGATCGGCCATGAGGCGCCGATTGTGGCTGATGAAGTCGGCCTTGCCCTCACGTAGGATCTCCTCGCCCAGGCCGGGGCTCAACCGGCCCACGGCGATCACCGGGATGCCGACGACCTTCTTGATTTCGGCCGAAGCCAGCACCCAGCCACCCTCGCCGTGCCTGCTGGTGTCGATGATGCTCGGCAGCCAGGCCGGAGGTTCGGGGTAGCACGCCATGTCGGGAAAGTGGGTGCTGTCCTTCTTCATGGGGTCCTTGGGCTTGTTGTAGTACTCAACCCGAGGATGCAGGCAATCGGCGCCCGCCTTCTCGACCAGTTGAGCGATCTCCTTGGCCTCATCTAGTGTGATGCCCTCGTCGAGGCCCAGCTCCATGCTGTTGATGATGACGATGAGCGCGAATTCCTTGCCGCAAGCGGCCTTGATCTCCTGGATGATCTCGGTCAAGAACCGGCAGCGGTTCTCCATGCTGTCGCACCCGTATTCATCGTGCCGCTTGTTCCATCTGCGCGACAGGAACGAGTTGATGAGATGGTTGCAGCCCGCGTTAAGCTCTATGCCGTCGAAGCCGGCCTTCTGGGCGTTGCTTGCGGCGTTGACGAACCGCTCCTTCACCCGCAGGACCTCCTTGTGGTCCATCTCCTTGGGAATGGAGAAGTCGGCCCGGGGTAGTTGCTCGCGCGTGAGCGCCGAGGCGGCGATGCTTTGCAGACCGGTGAAAGCGCTCGGATGCATGGGACCCAGGTGCAGGATCTGGATGAAAGCGGGACAGCCGTGCTTGTGGATGGCATCGGCCAGCTTCTTCAAGCTGGGGACGTATTCGTCGCCGTCCAGGCGATAGCCATGGTTGGGAACCGTGCCGATGGGATAGTCGATCTCCCCCGAGCCCACGGTGACGATGCCGGCACCACCGGCTGCCAAGGCGTCGTAGTAGTCGACGATTGGCTGCTGCACCATTCCGTTGTCGTAGGCATAGAAGCCAGGATTGGCGCCCGTCTTGATCAAGCGGCTGCGGGTCTTGACCGACCCTATGTACGCAGGCTCCAGCAACTTGTCGTACTTGCCACTACTCACACCAAACTCCCTTTTCGAACGACCCGGAACGGCGCCGCATGGGGCCGCCGAACTAGTTTCCCACGCTCAAACCGAAAAATGAAGAGATTGGATCTGCCATTTTCCCATTTATCGCACGAATGGTCGTTCGAAATGCGGACCAACGGCCGCTCGACAAGAGCGCACAAAAAGACGGGGGCCCCGTGAGGGGCCCCCGTTCACGCCGATCTCTACTGGCGAACGCTACTTCTTGGGAGCCGGAATGATGTTCTGAATCGGATAGGCTCCGAGCTCGACGATCGTGCCGTTCTGGGCCTGCTGGATGCGGACCATGTCGAGACCCTGAGGATCGCCCTCGCCGAAGGTGAGCGGGGTGACCGTAAGCTCGCCGACACTGAAGTCCTTGAGCTGCCAGAAACCGAGCTTGAGAACGTCTTCGCTGGTCATATCCTTGCCCTTGGCCAGATAGGCCAGGCGCTGCGCCTCAACCTGCAGCATGCCCTCGATGATGCCGTCAAGGTACATGACGTTGCCGTTCTTCTTGTCAGGACGGTACTTGTCCTGGAGCATGTTGGCGAACTCGATGCCGGGCACGGGAGCATCCTGGGCGCACACGTCACCGGAGACGACCAGGCCGCTACCGGCGGTGCCCATTCCCTTGATGTAGATCTGGAGGTGGGCCGGGTTCGCGAACGCGAAGGTGATCTTGTAGGCGAGATCGGGGCCCATGCCGAGACGCTCAGCCTCTTTGATGGTCGGCTGGCTGCCCGGGTTGATCATGCAACCGATGGCGAGGTCGACCTTGTTGTCCTTGAGCCAGGCGAGCTGGGTCGTCGGAGGAGCGGTCGGGACCATCGGGACGAACTGCGCG
>JAKAHF010000137.1 GCA_021815245.1 Actinomycetes bacterium | reverse complement strand
CGCCTCACGCTGAACATCCTGCTGTCGTTCGCCCAGTTCGAGCGGGAGATCATCTCCGAGCGGACTCGCGACAAGCTGTCGGCCGCGCGCAAGAAGGGCAAATGGATCGGCGGCCACCCGGTGCTCTACGCGCGACCGGCCGGCCAGTCGCCCTACGATTCGTACGAGGCATGGTGCGCCGCGGTCGGCGAAGGCGAACTCGTGAACGGCATCGGAGTCTCGCACGCCGACGACTATCTCGATCACATAGTCGTCGCAGACACTCCCCAAGGCTATTTCGAGTTCGCGGTGTTTCACCGAGTCTCGACCCAGTTCTACCAAATGTGGCACGCGGCCTATAACGACACGCGCATCGTCTGCGACGCGCAGACCCTCGAGACCGCGCTCGAGGCGGCCGATTCGTTCATGAATCTCGGATTGCCCGACAACGTACGCAAGAAGGCCTCCAAGATCGACGTGCGGCCCATGTGCCGCCTCCACGACGACGGCACCGCGGTGGTTCGCATCGTCGTCTTCACCAAGTGGGGAGGCTTGATCGAAACGGTGTCGACGTTCAACAGGGAGTTGCCGCACGTCCTGGTCGACTCTGCTTCGAAGACGCTCGTGGAGTACGATTGCGGGGTCAGGTTCTAAGGGACGGCAGCGAATCGACAGGAGGCACTTCCCTTTGACTTCCAACGGAAACCCTCGTTCAGACAAGATCGTCCCGACTTTCTGCCACGGCTGTGGGTCGTACCACCCCGAGTGCGGCCTTCTCTGCCACGTGCGCGACGGCAAGTTCGTCCGGGTCGAGGCCAATCCCGCGGCGGCCAACAACGGCGTCATCGGGTCGAAGATGCTGTGTGCGAAGGGCCTGACCGGCCCGCAGTTCGTGTACGCGGCCGATCGTCTCACGCATCCCCTCAAGCGCACCGGCGCCAAGGGAGAAGGCAGTTTTCAGCGCATAACCTGGGAGGAGGCGATCGACACGATCGCCGCCAAGCTCCTCGACGCCAAGCAGAAGTACGGCCCCGAAAGCTACGGGGTGCTCTCCCCCGAATTCTGGCCGGTGCTCGCGACGCTGGGACGGCGCTTTCTCAACGTCCACGGCAGCCCGAACTACATGCACAGCGCCATCTGCGCCACGCCGCGCATGGCGTCGGCGAAGGTCACCGTGGGCTACATCAGCATGGCGCCCGATGACTGGCTGAAGACCAAGCTGTTCGTCAACTGGGGCGGCAACCTCGAGAACTCAGGCGTCAACCAGGGCACGCCGCGGGCGATTCTCAATGCGCTGGCGAACGGCATGAAGTACGTCGACATCCGACCTATGCTCGACCCGCTGGGCTCCAAGGCCGACGTCTGGCTGCCCATCAGGCCGGGCACCGACGCGGCGCTCGCCCTCGCGTTTCTCAACGTGCTCATCGACGAGAAACTGTTCGACGCCGAGTTCGTCGACAGGTGGTGTCACGGTTTCGACAAGCTCGCCGAGCATGTGCGCGGTCTCACGCCTGAATGGGCCTCCCCCATCACCGGCCTGCCCGCGGACCAGATACGCGAGACGGCCCGCCTAATCGGCACCACGCACCCCACCTTCATCCGCATGGGCAACGGCGTAGGCGACCAGACCAACGACGGCACGGCGACCGTCAGGGCAATCAGCCTGATCGCCGCCATCACCGGCAACCTCGACGTGCCCGGCGGCCACTACTCGTCGCCGTTCGGACGCCCCGGCGTGTCGATCCCGCTACTCGAGGAGTTGACGCCTCCCGGCATGCTCGAGCGCTCGGTCGCCCCCGAAGCCCCTCTCTGGTATCAGATCCCCGGGCGTTGGGAGAGCGGACCGACCTCGGCCTACTACAAAGGGCTCATGAGCGTCCTCTCCGAAAAGCCTTACCCGCTCCGGGTGCTGAACGCGAGCTGCTCAAACCCGCTGTCGGCCACCCGCAACCCCCGCAAGGTGGCCGAAGCCCTCAAGAAGCTGGAGTTCATGTTCGTGGTCGACGTATTCCGCGGTCCGCATGTCGATTTCGCAGACATCGTACTCCCCGCCTGTACGAGCTACGAACAAGGCGGCTACTTCGGTGTGCGGCCGGCGAAGGACGGCCGCTGGATCGCCCCCTACAACCCGGTGATCGAGCCACTCGGCGAGTCGCGCAGCGACTGGCAGATCTACCTCGACCTCGCGGTCAAGATGGGCTACGGCGAGCATTTCTGGCAGGGCAGCCTCGAGGGGCTCATGAACGAACTGCTTGTGCCGCTTGGAGTCACGGCGGACCAGCTGTGGGCGAACCCCGAGGGGATGCTCCTGCCTTCTCCCCCGGCCGCCGGCGCCGCGGCCGCCGGCTCGCCACCCCCATCGGCCGGAGCCTTGTACCGCAAGTACGAGAAGCTCTTCGCGAACCTGCCGCACGGCAAGGTGCAGTGCTACAACGAGTTGATCGGCGGGCAGCCGAGTTGCGACGGCAGCACCATTCTGTCGTATCTGCCTCAGTACGTCGGGCCGCCCGAAGGCATGGCCGAAACCCCTGAGCTGGCGAAGGAGTTCCCGCTGGTGCTGAGCGACGTTCACGCGCACCGGCTGTCGCAGCACAGCTACCACCACAACGTGGCCTACCTGCGCGAGCTGCAACCCCGGCCCTGGATCAAGATCAACCCGGCGACGGCCGAGCGATACGGCATCGCCGACGGTGACTGGGTGCGGGTGGAGTCTCCCCACGGGTGGAGCATGTTCGTCGCCGTCTACTTCCCCGGCATCTCGCCGGAGGTCGTCATGACCAAGCGGGGCTGGTGGCAGGCGTGCGAACAGCTCGGCCTGCCCGGCTACAGCCCGTACGACGGTGGTAGCGAGGTCAACAACCTCTACAACGCCGACGAACGGTTGTTCGACCCCTTCTATTCGCAGATGGCCAAACAAACACTGGTCAAGATACGCAAGTGCGAAGAGGCAGAGGTGCCCCATGCCTGAGTCATACGCGTTCACGCACGATCCCGAGCGGTGCATCAAATGCTTCTCGTGCGAGACGGCCTGCAAACAATGGCGTGAGATCCCTCCGGCCACCATCAAGCTGCGACGCGTCTACGAGGAAGCCGGCGGAGCTTTTCCCGACGTCAGGCGGACGTTCCACTCCATATCATGCCAACACTGCGCCGATGCGCCGTGCATCGGTGTCTGCAAACCCGGCGCCCTGAGCAAACGCCCCGCGGAGGGTGCTCCGGCGGCCCGAGCCGTGGTCACGGTCGATGCCGGATTGTGCGACGGCTGCGGCATGTGCCTCGAGGCCTGCCCCTTTGGTGTGCCCCAGTTCGACGCTACCGGCCTCGCGCATCTCTGCGATCTGTGCTCCGACCGTCTCGCTGAAGGCAACACGCCCATGTGTAGCGACGTTTGCCCCACCCAGGCCCTTCGCTTCAACTCCCAGTGAGTTGGCGACTCCCGCCATGCCGCCGGATACAGTCCAGCCGGCGCCGTGTGTAT
This sequence comes from Actinomycetes bacterium, assembly GCA_021815245.1. The sequence goes on along the minus strand of JAKAHF010000137.1, from coordinate 3,169 downwards.
GGTCGACTCTGACTCGCGGCGAAGGAGGTTGGCATGGGCAATGACGAGCTTGAGGAGAACGTGACGAGCCAGGGTGCGACACGGCCGCTACCCGGCTTCGAGATCCGGCGCGAGGAGCTCACCTCGACGTCCGCGGCAAGCCTCGTTCACGCGCTCAACGCCGAGCTTTCGGGCCGCTATCCGGAAGTAGGGTCAAACCATTTCAGGATCGACGCCGACGAGGTTGCCGGAGACCGGGGAGCATTCATGGTCGCCTACGCGGGCACGCAGCCGGTCGCCTGCGGCGCCATTCGGCGGCTCGACGACTCGACGGTCGAGATCAAACGCATGTACGCCGTGCCTGAATTCCGCGGCACAGGTGTGGCCCGATCGGTCCTCGCGACGCTGATCGCCGAAGCGCGCCGCCTCGAAGCCACCCGCGCCGTGCTCGAGACGGGGCAGCGTCAACCAGAGGCGCTCGGACTCTACCTCGAGGCCGGTTTCGTCCGCACGCCGCCGTTCGGTGAGTATCACGGATCGTCTCTCAGTGTGTGCATGGCCAAGACTCTCCGTCCTCGCCTTCGTGACGAGGTCGTCACGACACGCCGCCTCGTGCTCTCCCCCCTTGCGGCCGACGATGCCGAGCCCCTCTTCGCATATCGCTCCGACCCGGAGGTCCGGCGCTACCAGTTCTTCGAGCCCCAGTCGCTCGACGATGCGCAGGCTTTCGTCGCGCCCGGGCCGGCGGAACCGAGCGGCTGGCACCAGTTCGGCATCCGCCTCCGCTCATCGGCCGAGTTGGCCGGCGACATTGGATACAAGCCGCAGGCGCCCGGCCTCGATCAGGCCGAGATCGGCGTGACACTCGCCCCGGCCTTTCAGCGCAGAGGACTGGCGGCAGAAGCCGTCACGGGCCTCCTCGGCCACCTGTTCGCCGATCTCGGTCTGCATCGCGTGTATGCTTCGATCGACCCGCGCAACACCCCATCGGCGTCGCTCTTCGACCGCCTCGGCTTTCGGCGGGAAGCCCTCTTCCGCAGAAGTCTGTGGTTCAAAGGCGAGTGGACCGACGATCTCGTTTGCGCCCTCCTGGCTGAGGAGTGGGAGAATCCCAGCGACAACGACAGCGGGAGCGGATCATGCCATCCCAGGTGAGGATCGCCATCGTCGGGGACTTCAAGCCACAGGTCGACTATCACAGAGCGACCAACGAATCCCTCGAACACGCAGCTCACTATCTCGGCCTCACCGCGGTGGGTGACTGGATCCCAAGCGACAGCCTGCAGCCCGGCACGGTCGGGACCAAGCTGGAACGATACGACGCGGTGTTCCTGGCGCCGGGGGCGCCGTATCGCAGCCAGGAAGGCGCCCTGGCCGCGATCCGCTTCGCCCGGGAGCAGGGTTGGCCGTTCTTCGGCACCTGAGGTGGATTCCAACATGCTCTGGTAGAGCATGCACGCAACGTGTCGGGCGTCGCCGAAGCGGAGTTCGAGGAGAGCGAGCCCGGATCGCCGACGCTCGTCATCACCAAGCTCTCCTGCTCGCTGCGAGGCGTCGAACAGGAAGTGTCGCTCACGCCTGAAACACTGGCCGCGGAGGCCTACGGCGTCGAGCGCGCCACCGAGAAGTTCCTGTGCAACTACGGACTCAACAACGCGTTTCGCGACCGCATCTTCAGCCACGGTCTGCGAGTCGCGGGCACCGATGCCGAGGGCAACGTGCGAATCGCCGAGTTGACGGCACACCCGTTCTTCATGGGCACGTTGTTCGTGCCGCAGCTTCGATCGGAGCCCGGCAAACCCCACCCTCTGATCGTCGCCTTCGTCCGCGCCGCCGCCGACTTCAGCGTCAACCGGAGAGCCGGCGCTTGAAGCGCGCCGATCTGCTGAGCGAACTGGCCACCCGCATCGCCGAGCGCAGTGCGGACCACCCTCTGCGTGTAGCCATAGACGGGGTCGACGCCGCCGGCAAGACGGTGCTCGCCGACGAGTTGGCGTCACTGGTCAGCGCGGCCGGCCGGCCGGTCATTCGCGCTTCGATCGATGGGTTCCACAACTCCGCGGCCGTTCGACATCGACGCGGAAAGTTGTCCCCCGAGGGCTACTACGCCGACTCGTTCGACTACGCGGGGTTGACGGCGGCGCTGCTCGAACCGCTTGGACCTGGAGGAGACGGTCGCTACCTGACCTCGCTCTTCGACTACCGCACCGACAGGCCCGTGACCAAGGAGCCCGCGCAGGCTCCGCCCGATGCCGTGTTGCTCTTCGATGGGGTCTTCCTCCTCAGGCCCGAAGTCCGCCATCACTGGGACTACTCGATCTTCGTGCGGGCCGGATTCCGGGTCACCCTTCCCCGAGCGCTCGAACGCGATCTGATGCTGTTCGACAATGTCGACGGGGTGCGCGAACGCTACGAGCGGCGCTACATCCCCGGTCAGATACTGTACCTCGCCGAGGCCGCTCCCGAGGATCACGCGACCGTCGTCGTCGACAACAACGACCCGGATGATCCCTTCTTCTCCTGAGATGACCACGAGGAGAGAGCCGTGAAGGTCTACTACAGTCCCGACTACGTGGGAGCGGCCTACGCCTTCGAAACCACCCGCAAGGCCAAGTGGGTGGCGGATTCTCTTCTGACGTCGCCTCTAACCGGCGTACGACTCGCCGAGCCCACCCCTCTCACCGAGGAGCAGATCGCGAGCGTGCACGATCGAACGTACGTCGAGGCGGTGAAGACAGGGGTCCCCCGCTACCTGGCCCAGTCGCAGGGTTTCACGTGGGACCCGGGACTGTGGTCCATGGTGCTCTCGTCGAACGGCGGCGCCGTCAGCGCCTGCCTGGACGCCCTCGAGTCGGGGCTCGCCGGCTCTTTGTCAAGCGGCCTCCACCACGCGCGCGGCGATTCGGGAGCGGGATTCTGCACGTTCAACGGACTCGTGATCGCCGCTCGGGAGGCGCTGTCGGCCGGTGCGGGCTCGGTGTTGATACTCGATCTCGATGCGCATTGCGGCGGCGGCACCGCGTCGCTCATCGCCGGAGACCCGCGCATCTGGCAGGCCGATGTCGCGGTCAACGCCTTCGACTACTACCAGGCGGCGCCGGGTGACGCTGCCCGTGTGGCGTTCGCGTTCGTCGAACGAGCCGGCGGCTACTTGGCGGCGATCGGAAACGTGCTCGAGGAGATGGCGGCC
>JAKAHF010000136.1:4618-6636 GCA_021815245.1 Actinomycetes bacterium | reverse complement strand
CCGATCGGCACTCTTCGTTTTGGTCGACGAGGGGCCGCTCCGCCTTCTCGCGCAATAGCACAGCCTGTCCTTGCATCTCCGCCAGCTTCTCGGGCACGCCGTTCTGCTCCAACAGCCCTTTGGCGGCATGGAAGAGCCTCTCGCTGCCGTAAAGCAGTGCCGCTTCGTCGATGATCTTGCACGGCACCATGGCGCGCACTCCTTCGAAGGCGGCCTGCTCCACCAGCTTGGAGAGGGGCTTGATCGTGTAGTCGACCTCCTCGCGGAGCGAAGGGTTGATGAGGTAGCGGTGCTTCTGCTGATAGATGCCGTCATCGAGGCGTTTCGCCAGGTCTTCAGGAGCATCGTCGTCCATGATGACCACGAGATCGAGATCGGAGCCCCTCACCATGCGTCCCGTGCTCTTCTCCGGCCTTGGTGCGTCGTGAGCCATGCCATAGACGATGTCGCCGGCGATCAGCACACAGAACCGTTCCTCGCCCTCTCCTAACGTGGGGGGATCGCCTTCGAGCAGCGGGGTAGCCACGTCGGTCACCAACCGGCGGGCAAGCCGGAACTTCATGGCGCCTATCTCCTCGATACGCGCAGCCAGCCTCTCGGCGCGCTCGTCAAGGGCCGCTCGATCTTCGGCAAGTCCGACCACCGAGTAGGTGAGAAACTCCCGAAGGATCGACGGTGAAAGCCGCGCGTAGCCCTCCACCTTGCGGTCGATGCGCAGATAGCGCCTCCCCACCCGGCGAACGACAAGGTCGCTCGACTGCATGCAGCTCTTCCAATGGGCGAAGCCGACCGAGCCGAGCGTTTCGCGGAGCTCGGAGCCCGTCAAGGGTCCCCGCTCTCTGACAGCGCGGACGATGCCCTCTTCGACCCCGAGCGTCATCAGCTCATCCGAGGGCCGACGAAACGATTTCGGCAAGTAGTGCGGCGTATCGCTCGGTCAACTCCTCGGTAGGGCCTTCGACCATGACCCGGCACATCTTCTGAGTGCCCGAGTAGCGGATGAGCACCCGGCCTTCGCCTTTCAGTTCGGCTTCGACCCGCTCGATGGCCTCGACGATCTCGGGCACGGTCTCGAGGGGAGGTTTGCTGCCGACGTCGACGTTGATGAGCTTCTGTGGGAACACCTCCATGGCTCGAGACAACTCAGAGAGCGCCTGCCCCGAGTCGAGCATCGCGGCAACGAGCTGGACCCCGCTCAGAATGCCGTCACCGGTGCTGTGACGGTCGAGAAAGATCATGTGGCCCGATTGCTCGCCGCCGATCACCGCGCCCAGGCGGAGCATGTCCTCGAGCACGTGCCTATCGCCCACTTTGGCGGCATGCACCTTCAGACCATATCGCTGGCAGGCCACATTCAGACCCATGTTGCTCATCACGGTCGAGACGATGAGATCGTTCTTCAGCCGGCCTCGATCCTTCAGCCACCGCGCACAGACGAGCAGTGTCTGATCGCCGCTCAGCTCGTTGCCCTTCTCGTCGACGGCGATGAGGCGGTCTCCGTCGCCATCGAAAGCCAGACCGAGAGACGCATGGTTGTCGAGCACGGCTTTTCGCAGATCGCCCGTGTGCTGCGACCCGCAATTCTCGTTGATGTTGAGACCGTCAGGCTCGTTGTGCAGCACGACCACGTCGGCTCCGAGTTCCGAGAAGACGGCCGGGGCGACCTTGTAGGTAGCGCCGTTCGCCACGTCGAGCACGATCTTGACACCGTCGAGCGTGAGAGGCCGGGGCAGGGTGCTCTTGAGAAAGACGATGTATCGGCCGGGCGCGTCCTTCAAACGGTATGGACGGCCGAGGTCGCGGGCTTCGGGCAGCCTCTCTGGCAGCTTGCCGCCGAGCACAAGCTCTTCGACCTTCTGCTCCTGCTCGTCTGAGAGCTTCATGCCCTTCGCGGAGAACACCTTGATGCCGTTGTCGCCCGCGGGATTGTGGGAGGCCGAGATGACAACACCGGCGTCGGCCCGCATGCTCTGCGTCACGAAGGCGATGCCGGGAGTCGGCAGCACACCGGTGATGCA
>JAKAHF010000136.1:0-4608 GCA_021815245.1 Actinomycetes bacterium | reverse complement strand
CACGCTACTCCACCCATGGACGTGACTCCGGCGAGGAGCGAACTTTCGAGCATGTATCCCGACAAGCGGGTGTCTTTGCCTATGACGACGCGCGGTGGCCGTGCCGAAGTGCGACAGCTCAGGGTCACCGCCTGTCCGATCGCCAGCGCGGTCGCCGGATCGATGGGATAGCGATTCGCCTCTCCGCGGACTCCATCAGTGCCGAACAACGTCCCCATCGACCTATTTCCCTCCTCGTGCGCCGACCACAGCCGGTTTGGCGACTAGAGTTCCATTCCCGGTAGCAGAGCACGCGCCTCCGTCATCAGGCGATCGACGATCTGCTGCAGCCAGTGTACCCCGCGCCCCGCGACGTCCTCTGGCAGCGACCGGATCGCGTCCACATAGGCTACGTTGCCGCCACCCGCGGCCACGCCGGCCCGTGCATCTATCGTCGAAGCCGTCTCGACCTCGTGGGCGAATGCACGGCCCAGATCAGACGCCTCAGCCGGGGTATCGCCAAAGAGCCCGCACACCTCAGCCGCCCGCTTACGCCACAGCCGAGACGGCTCACTCGAGTCGGGCACCTTCGCGGCCATCGCCAGCAGTCTCTTTGTCCTCTCCCGCTTCGCCCCCGCGAGCATGTCCATCGCGCCGGCGAAGACGAGTGGGCCCAGATCCTGTTTTGCGAAGAAGGGCTGCCTGATCGTCGCGTACCACGCTTCGAGGGCGACCAGGTTGGCCAGGTACATCACGTTGTTGCGCACAACCCTCGGCAATCCGGCGTAGACATGCGGCTGCCGGTCTCGCACCAGGTTGGGCGGCGGGGCGACCGAGACGAGCTTGCCGTCGTCTACCACATCGCGGCGCAACACCGATCCGGCGGTGACCACCGTGCCGAATCCGACGCGGACCGGCCCCACTGCGCCCCCCTGGCCACCCAAGAAGATGGGAGACTCCTTCAGCATCACTCCGCGGGGTACGTCGCCGAAGAGCGACGCGGTCGTCTTGTCCCCGTCGGGCGTGTAGTTGAAGTGGATGTACGAACTGCCGACCTCACTGTGGTCCTGGCGGCTGGTGCCGCCTGCCATCAGGCAGTCACAGAAGTTGATGAGACTGCCGAGCGTGACGAAAGGCATGAGGATCGTCTGTTTGAGACCCACGCAGTGCGCGCCATTCGCCTCCTCTTCGAGCAGGCATCCCTCGCGCACCTGGGCGCCGGACCCCATGTTGGAGCGCTCGAGGAAGACCGACCGCCTGAAGTAGCCACCCTTGAGGTCCACTCCGGGCCCGAGGCGGCAGTCTTCGACGGTGACCGGGCCCTCGGCTCCCAGACTCACCCCGGCGGACAGCACCGTGCCTGCCCCATAGACGCGGCAGCCCGGGTAGATCGCTATGTCACCCGAGACGTTCGCCAGTTCGACCTCGTCTCCGATGTGCACACTGTCGGGATGCGGGATGAAGGCACCCTTCTGCATGAGGTCAGTGGTCTTCTTGCAGCCCCGTGATTCAGGAGGCATGGGTCTCCCCTCGACGCGGATGGGACTGGCATGAAGCTTCGCCCAGGAGCCTCTCCTTTGTCAAGCGCGGGATGTCTTCCAGTCGCGGGGGAATGTGTGTATGGTATTGCTGTTAATCCAATTGGGCGCAGGCTCCGCCGCCGTAGCCGCGCTCCGTCACAAGGGAGAGCACGACCGATGTCCACATTCGACCCCGCCGACTTCGAGGTCCTGTTTCCCGGTGTGTACGTCGAGAAGGAGAGGGCTCTCCTCGAGCGCTACATCGCCGGCAACCAGGCGTTGCAGCGGCGCGGCGACATCGACGTACGAGCCCTGGTGCGGGGAGAACTCCCCTCCGACACGCCCGGTCTGCTGCCCATCGTGCAGGTGGCCGAGGACATGGTGCGCTACAACAACTACAAGTACGACCCCGAGAATCCGCTCTTGCACGATGCCGACTACGCTCGCTCACAGGGGTTCGCCGACATCCTGGCCATGCCGTGCTTCGGCGCCCACGACGACAGCTTCATGGTGCCCTGCCCGCCCGAGATGCGCGACACCCTCCTGGTCTCACAGCTCAATCACAGTGTCAACGTATACAGGCCCATCCACCCCGGTGACACGTTGTACATGGTGGCTCATCGCCGCACCGTGACCGACCTCACACCTGCCGAGGGCTCCATCTACCGCAGCCTCGTGCTCCGCACCGAAGGCAGTGTGTACAACCAGCGGGCCGAGAAGGTGAACGACTGCGTCTTTCGGGTCATGGAGAGCATGAAGGTCTTCAAAGCGGGCAAGAAGCCGGCCGACTTCGGACCCGGCGACGTGTGGGAGGGCCCCGACTGGGTCAGCCGGCCGGCGCACGTCTACACCGACGCCGACTGGGACTTCATCACCGACATCTGGTCGAAGGAACGCCGTCGCGGTGCCGAACCCTTCTTCTGGGAAGACGTGAACGTGGGCGACGAGCCCACCTGGACCGCCGACGGTCCCATCGACGACACCGTCATGCCGACCGCTCCCTTCGGTCAGGGCACGGGCGGCACCCGGACGCTGAAACCCGAGATCAGCGACCCTGAGAAGCGCCGGCTGCTCGTTCGCGGCGAGGCAGACGGGGTCTACCGCACACCAGACCGAGACGACTACGCGCTCCCCGTTCCGGAGAACCCGGGTACCGCGGTTATGGTCCCGGTGTTCGAAAGCGACGGCGCCATCGATACCCGTGATATCCATCGCGTCGTGGCAGGCGCGCGGGCCCCTCTAATCAACTTCTATGGGCGGGACATTGCCATCAGGCACCTCAACAACTGGATGGGCGACCGGGGCTGGGTCCGCAACATCCGCTGGGGCCTCATGCCCGCCTCGACTATGGCCGACTACGGCAAGCCTGTGCCCACCAACCCCGACGCGGTCAGATTCCTCGACCCCGTGCCACACATGCGGGGCAGAGACGCAGACGCCCACGGACTCACCCGCGACCTCGCGCTGGTCAAATCGTATGTTTACGACAAGTACGTGCGCGACGGCGAGTTCCTCGTCGAGCTATCCTGGTGGATCGAAGCCGTCACCGGCCACGTGTGGTTGACCGGTGGGGCGACCGTCAAACTGCCGTCGAAGAGGACGAGGTAGGCCCGCCGAAGATCCGACGCCTGGGCCCCCTCGACTGACCACGGCACAGACCCGCGGGAGGAGAGCGCCGCCCATGGCAGCCGAATCGAAGAAGGCCGTCGTCGCCGCGATCGTGGGCAATCTTGCCATCGCGGCCATCAAGTTCGTCGCCGCGTTCATGACCGGCAGCTCGGCCATGATCTCCGAGGGCATCCACTCCCTCGTCGACACGGGCAACGGAGGTCTGCTCTTCCACGGTCTGAGGCGCGCCTCCCGCCCGCCCGACCCCGCTCATCCGTTCGGCCACGGCTCCGAGATCTACTTCTGGAGCCTGGTCGTGGCCATGAGCATCTTCGGCATCGGCGGTGGCATGTCGATCTACGAAGGCATCACCCACATCCAGCATCCGGCCACGCTCGAGAGCCCCCTCATCAACTACATCGTCCTCGCGCTCGCCTTCGTCTTCGAGTCGATGTCGTTCAGCGTCGCATGGAGAGGCTTCCGCAAGCTATCCAAAGGCCGCCCGATCCTCACCGCGCTCAGAGAGGCCAAGGACCCGAGCCTGTTCACGGTTCTGTTCGAGGACACCGCTGCCCTCCTCGGACTCGTGGTCGCCTTTCTCGGCGTCTTTCTCAGCCATCAGCTCGACGCTCCGGCTTTCGACGGAGCCGCGTCGATCGTCATCGGCGTGATACTGGTGAGCGCCGCCCTCTGGCTCGCGCACGAGAGTCGAAGCCTCCTCGTCGGCGAAGCCGCCAGTCCCGAACTCGTCGAAGCTCTGCGTGAGATCGTGCTCGGCGACCGCTCCGTAGTGGGTCTCGGCGCGGTGCTCACCATGCACCTCGGCCCAGAAGAGGTGCTGCTCAACATCGAGGCCGAATTCGAAGCGGGGAGCACTATCGAAGTGGTGCGCGGGGCGATCGATCGCATCGAAGCGCAGATGGCCGAGCGGTTTCCTGAGGTCACTCGCGTGTTCATAGAAGTGAAGGGAACCACCCCCTCGATGTGAGCGACCCCAGAATGTGACATTTTTGGTCACATTTGCGATACTGGTACGGTAGTAGTCGTTCTGCCCCGCGAAGGAGGTATGTTCATCATGAAGTGGACCTGCTCAGTTTGTGGCTACGTTTTCGAAGGTGACAACCCGCCCGACAACTGCCCCCAGTGCAAAGCCCCCGCTTCCAAGTTCATGGCAGCCGACGACGGCCCCAAGGTCTGGGCCGCCGAGCACGTCATCGGTGTGGCCAAGGACGTCGACCCCCGCGTCATCGAGGGCCTGATGATGAACTTCAACGGGGAGTGCTCAGAGGTCGGCATGTACCTCGCGATGTCGCGGGCGGCCGACCGCGAAGGCTATCCGGAAATCGCCGAGGCGTACAAGCGCATCGCCTACGAAGAAGCCGATCACGCGTCGCGTTTCGCCGAGCTGCTGGGCGAGGTCGTCACCGCTTCGTCGAAGACCAACCTGGAACTCCGTGTCGACGCTGAATTCGGCGCGACCGCGGGCAAAGTGGAGCTGGCC
>JAKAHF010000135.1 GCA_021815245.1 Actinomycetes bacterium | reverse complement strand
GTGCCTGGAGAGCGAACTCGACTCGCTCGGCGTGCCGCTCCACGACGAACTCGACGAGATGAAGAGGGAGCTCGGCGTAGCTCCTATCAACAAGCGCCTCATGGGCAAAGGCTCGCTGGCGCTGCAGGCAGCCGCTTCGGACCTGGGCTATGACCTGCAGCCCATGCCCAAGTTCATTTCGGCCGACGCGTGTAGAAAGTGCGGTGGTTGCACGCTCGGCTGCCCTCACGGCGCCAAATGGACGGCCATGCGCGAGCTGGACCTCCTCGAGCAAGCGGGCGGAGAGATCTGGTACGGTGCGACCGTCGACAGGATAACCGTGGAGAACGGACGGGCGACCGGCGCTCAGGGCCACCGGCAGCATAGCGCCTTCAAAGTCGCAGGCAATGCGGTAGTCGTGGCGGCCGGAGGCCTCGGCACGCCGGTCATCCTACAGAAGACAGGCCTCGAGGCGGGAGAGGGGCTCTTCGCTGATCTCTTGGTCAACACGTACGCAAGGACCGACGGACTCAACCAATTGCACGAGCCGAGCATGACGATCGTCGGGCTGCAGTGGCACGCGGACGATGGCTATCTCATCTCTCCTCACATGGCCGCGACCAAGCCTACCCTGTGGGTCGAACTGGGCAGCCGCGGACTGCTCCTCGATAGGGAGAAGCTGGTGGGATTGATGACCAAGATCGTCGACGAACGAGCCGGTAGAGTCTACGCCGACGGCAAGGTGTCGAAGCCTGCTACGGCCACCGACAAGGCCAAGCTCCAGAAAGGTGTCGAGCGATGCAAGGAGATTCTGGTGAAGGCAGGCGCCGATCCCAAATCGCTGGCGGTATCGCGGCTTCAAGGTGCCCACCCCGGAGGAACAGCCGCCATCGGCGAGGTGGTCGACAGCGGCCTCGAGACCAAGATCTCGGGCTTGTTCGTGTGCGACGCGAGCGTATTGCCGACCGCGCCTGGGCTTCCGCCCATGCTGACCATCGGGGCGCTCGGCAAGTATCTCGCCAAGAGACTGGCGTAGGAGTCACAGGCGCCAACGAGGTGCAACGGCACCGGGGAGGTAACTAGTGAACACATTCGCCGAGGACTACGCAGCAGGGCTTCTTGAGACTTTTGAACCCCCCTGCCTCTCGCTCTACCAGCCGACTCACCGGCACCGTCCGGAAAACCAGCAGGATCCAATACGGTTCGGGAACCTCGTGAAGGCACTAGAGGAGTCGCTGCGACAGAAGCATCCGAAGCGTGAGATCCAGACGCTCTTGGACCCTTTCCTGGTGGTAGCGGAGGACCGTGCCTTCTGGGAACACACCCTCGACGGGCTGGCCGTGCTGAGCGCGCGAGGCCTGTTCAGAGTCTACCGGCTCCAACAGCCGGTCGCCGAGCTGGCAATTGTGGCCGATCGCTTCCACACAAAGCCGCTGCTGCGCATGCTCCAGGCAGTCGACCGATACCAGGTGCTCGGACTGAGCCTACAAGCGATCAGATTGTTTGAGGGCAACCGTGACGCTCTAGACGAGATCGACCCGGCCCCCGGCGTGCCGCGGACGATCACCGAGGCGCTGGGGGGTGAATTGACCGAGCCCCACCAGACCGTCGCCTCATACGGCGGCATCGGCGGGTCGCACCCGGCTATGCACCATGGCCACGGCGGGAGGGACTCCGAGGTCGAAATCGACGCGGAACGCTTCTTCCGCGCCGTCGACCGTGGGATCCTCGAACACCACTCCCGGCCATCGGCCCTTCCGCTGATTCTGGCGACGCTCCCTGAGCATCGTCAACTGTTTCACCAAGTCAGCCACAACCCGTTGCTGATGGACGAAGGCATCGACACCCACCCTGACGCTCTGTCCGGCGACGAACTCCGCCGGCGGGCCTGGCACATCGTCGAGCCCCACTACCTGAAACGGCTGGACACGCTGATCGAGGAGTTCGGCACGGCGAGGGCCAAGAGCCTCGGCGATGAGGATGTGACGAACGTCGCCAAAGCGGTCGTTGCCGGACAGGTGGCGACCCTGCTCATCGAAGCCGACCGCCAGATTCCCGGGCGCATCGACGCTGAGACCGGCGACATCGCGTATGGCGACCCGACGGACCCCAAGGTCGATGAGGTGCTCAACGATCTGGGGGAGCTGACCCTCAAGATGGGCGGAGGGGTTCTCGTCGTCCCCGCCGAGCGGATGCCGACCGGTACGGGAATAGCCGCGATCTACCGCTATTAGGGAGAGCAGGCGGCCGGGACTCTAGAATCTCTTGCCGCATCCCCGGCAGAAGCTGGAGCCGGGAGTGACGGCGGAGCCGCAGTCTGGGCAGAAGCGGGGAGAGGCTGCGAGAAACCGACACCCAAGGGTGTAGAATCAGCACTTAAGAAAGAGATATGAATGCGTGCGCTTCGGCGCCGCTGCACGAAAAGCGCCTCCCTTGGCGCATCCAAGGAGCTACGAGTGAAGATTCGCCTCATCGAGCCGGAACCCCCTGGCATGAATGTATTCAGCAAGGTCATGTTCCCGCGTCTGGGCCTGCCGGCGATCGGCGCTTCGCTGATCGCGCAGGGTCACGACGTATCCATCTACATTCCACAGTTCTCGCCCATCGACTGGAACGATGTGCTTTCGTCGGACCTTGTCGGCATCTCGACGACGACCTCCACCGCGACCACCGGCTACCAGTTCGCCGACCGCATCCGCGCCCGGGGCATACCCGTGGTCATGGGAGGTCCGCACGTCACCTTCATGGCTTCTGAGGCCCTCGAGCACACCGATTACGTGGCCCGAGGTGAAGGCGGCGAAGCTTTCATGGCCGAACTCATCGAGGCACTCGCGGGCAAGCGCGAGCTATCCAGCATCGCCGGCCTCTCCTACATGGCCGACGGAGTGGCGGTACACAACGCCGACCGCGAGCGGTGCAAAGATCTCGATACCCTGCCTTTCCCAGACCTGACGCTGATCAAGGGACACGAGAAGCTGGGCACGATCCCTATCATGACCAGCTGGGGCTGTCCTTTCGCCTGCAATTTCTGCTCGGTAACCGCCATGTTCGGGCGCAAATATCGCTTTCGGTCGGCCGAGAGCGTTATCGCCGAGATCAGAGCGAGCAAAGCAAAAAGGATCTTCTTCTACGACGACAACATGGCGGCCGACAAGAGACGTCTCAAGGTGCTGCTGCGCATGATGATCGATGAAGGTCTGTCCATGCCGTGGTCGGCCCAGGTGCGCACAGACGTGGTGCGCGACCGTGAGTTGCTCGACCTCATGAAACGGTCTGGCTGTGAGCGCGTGTATCTGGGCCTCGAATCGGTGAACCAAGCGACCCTCGATCACTTCGAGAAGTCGCAGAGCGTCGATGACATCGTCCAGGCGGTCAAGAAGCTGCACGAGTTTGGCATCAACAGCCACGGCATGTTCGTTCTCGGCGCCGACGACGACACCAAGCAGACCATACGCGACACGGTGAGCTTCGCTCTCAAGCATCGCATAGACACGGTGATGCTCAACATCCTCACCCCGCTGCCGGGCACGCCGCAGTTCCAGCAGTTGGAGGAACAGGGACGCATATTCGACAAGCGTTGGCACCTCTACGACGCTCATCACGTGGTGTTCGCGCCCAAGCACATGACGCCGTACGAGCTACAAAGCGAGGTCGTGCGTGCCTACGCGCGTTTCTACTCGAAACGCCAGTGGCTGAAGCTCCTGGTCTCGTTCCGCTTCACGAGACTGCTCTTCCATGGCTGGGGAGTCTGGATCATCCGCAGGTGGCGCAAGGACGCGCGCAACAAGGCGTTCATGGCGGCGCTCAAGCGGTTGCCTCACACGCGCTCCTGGCACATGGCCAACGGCACCGGCATGGAGAGTAGCGGCCTATAGGCCTATTGCAGTCCGATCACGCCGCCACCCTGTTCATCCACGAAGGTTCGCAACGAAGGTGAGGTGTGCGATGCATCGCGTAGGGTTGCTGTTGCGCTTCGGCGCCATGGGAGCCGTCGCGATGGCGGCGGTCATCCTCCTCGTACTGGCCGGCCCTGGGTGGGCCTTTTTCGACGTGCCTGCAGGCCACGCCTATGAGAATGCCGTCGACGAACTCTCCCAGCGAGGGATCATCGGCGGGTACGTCAATGGCAGCTTCGGCCTGAACGACCCAGTCAAGAGGGCCCAGTTCGCCAAGATGATCGTCGGCGCCCTCGGCATCGCTCCCAATGCCTCCACCGGCACCCGTTTCACCGACCTCGGGCCGCCCGATGCCAACGGTTACCCGCATCGTTTTGTACAGACCGCCTATGATCGCGGCATCACCCGAGGCACCGATGCCGCTCAGACTCTGTTCGCGCCGTGGAACTCCATCAGACGCGACCAGGTGGTGACCATGATCGTGAGGGGGGCCGACAGCCTGCGCCCCGGAGCGCTGCTCGATCCGCCTTCTGGAGCGGCGTCGCTGTTCGATGGGGTCGCCGAGCCTCACGGGCAGAATCTGCGCGTCGCCGAGTACAACGGCCTGCTCGATGGATTGATCGGCATGGGTCCAGGCTGGAGCGCAGTCGCCACGGCTACCCGGGGCGAGGTAGCCCAGATGCTATGGAACCTCCTCGTCGTACTGGATGGCGATGGATCGCCGCCATCTACCACTCCGCCCACCACCACTCCGCCCACCACGACACCCCCACCTTCCCAGGCGCGCGATGTGTGGGTAAAGGCCGACGGCACCGGAGACTTTCCGACCCTTGAAGCCGCCGTCACCGCTCTCGGTCCCGGTTCGACGATCCATCTCGGAGTCGGCACCTTCGCTCTGACCAAGACCCTCACCGTTGACTTCTCCCTGAAAGTGATGGGCGCGGGTTGGCAGACAGGCAAGACCCTGGTCACCTGCCCAGATACGGTCGTGGCGATGACCGGCGCACGATTCGTTGCCGAAAACGTGCGTTTCGTGAGCACTAGCACGGGCAAGAGTTCCAACGTGCTGAAAGCCGACGATGCCGACGTCGAGTTGCGCTCCTGCTACTTCTCTGGGGGAAACCGCTTGAACGAGGATGGCGGCAGCGGCCTCTTCTTGACCGGCACGACCGTCGCCACCGTCAAGGACTGCGTGTTCACCAAGAATGCCCTGCACGGCATCTCTCTCGCCGGCTCGGCGGACGCCCTCCTCGAGACCAATACGTGCACCAGCAACGGAGGCGCCGGAATCCTGTTCAGCGGAGATTCCCGAGGCACGGCCCGCAACAACTACGGCGGCTACAATGCCACGAGAGGCATCACTGCGCAGAGCCGGGCCGCTGTCGTTCTCGAAGAGAACACGTGCGAATACAACACGCTGACGGGGATTTCGTTGCTGAACAACGCTACCGGCACGATCCGTGACAACGATTGCTCTCACAACGGACGCCATGGCATCAGTGTCAGCGATCAGGCCGTCGCCAACGTCGAAGACAACACGTGTGTAGGCAACGCCGACACGGGGATCATCTTCTTCGACCAGAGCAGGGGCACGGTCCGGCGAAACGAGTGCACCGGCAACAAATATGGCATCTACATCTATGCCACAGCCGATCCGACAATCGAGAACAACAACACTCTGAGCGGCAATACGGTGTATCCCCAGCTCTACGACGAACGACTCATGTGAGCATCGCCCGCCGGCGAGCCGGGCGGAAACGCCTACCCTACGCTAGCCGACGATCAGCGACCGAGTCGCGAACTGAGGGTCGCTCGTAGCGTTCAGACCCAGCTTGCGTAGTCCCGCTTCGTCACCCGCGGTCGGCATGTGGGTCGTGTGGAACTCGCATCCGGCAAGCTTCGTCAGGCACTCCACGGCGATGCGGGCGGTGGGGTTGGCGGTCGCGCTGATGCCGAGAGCGATCAGCATCTCGTCCAGGTCGAGGCTCACCGCCTTCATGCGCAGCACGTCTTTCTTCATGCTGGCGATCGACTCGATGACAGTGGGCGTGAGAAGCGGGATGGCGTCGGGGATGCTCGATAGCCGTTTCACGGCGTTCAAGATCACGGCCGGTGCCGCGTGCATCAGCGGTGAGTTCTTGCCGGTGACGATCGTGCCGTCGGGCAGAGCGATGGCCGCGCCACAATACACTCCTTCGTTGCCTTTGCCCCGTACCTCTCCCTCGGCGGCCGCCTCGCGGGCGGGACCGACCACATTCCTTTGCGATTCGTCGAGCCCGAGTTCGTTCATGATCAGCTGCGCGCGGTCGGCGTCCTCGCGTTCCACCAAGCCCATGAGGTATTCGCAGGCATAGCGGAAGTGCCGGCGGACGATCTCCTGCTGCGCCGCCTCGCGCACCACTGCGTCATCAGTGATGGCGAACCCCGCTCTGTTGACCCCCATGTCGGTCGGAGAGTGATAGCGGGTCGCGCCGTCGACGCGCTGCAGGATTCGTGCGAGCAGAGGGAAGGCCTCGATATCGCGGTTGTAGTTCACCGCCTGCTCGCCGTAGGCGTCGAGATGGAACGGATCGATCTGATTGACGTCGTGCAGTTCGACCGTCGCCGCCTCGTAGGCGACGTTCACAGGGTGCTTCAGCGGCAGATTCCAGATGGGGAAGGTCTCGAACTTCGCGTAGCCCGCTGCGCTTCCCCTCAGATGCTCGTGGTAGAGCTGTGACAGACAGGTGGCCAGTTTGCCGCTGCCGGGCCCCGGGCCCGCCACAACG
>JAKAHF010000134.1 GCA_021815245.1 Actinomycetes bacterium | reverse complement strand
GGTCCGGCAGGAACACATTCGCCGCCGGGGTGCCGCGAAGAGGGTTGTGAACAAAGACGATCCGCGATGGAAGCAAGTGCAGGCTGAACTTGCCGAGCACCAGAAGGCCATTGCCTCCACCCAACAGGACCTTGATAGTACCCGGTCAGAACTTCAGGGTAACCTGGACTCGAAAAAGGCCGAACTGAGTGGTTCCATCGCCAAGACTCACGCCGAGCTGGTGGAGCTGCGAATCCAGGCCTGGGGTATGCACCTCGACTCGATCCGGCTGCAGGACATCGAGATGCCCGAGGATCTCAAGCGGATCATGAACATCAGCGCGACCAAGAAGGCCGATCCCGATCTGACCGAGATCATCTACCCGTGCCTCGACGGCAATATCTACTTTCTCGACCTCAAGGATGGCAGCGCGACGCGCCCGCTCATCCGCAGCGGGGGTGGACCGTTCAAGGGTACAGGGAGCATCTATCCAAGCGGCGTGCCCCTGCTCTTCGTCGGCCATGGCGACGGCGCCGCAAATCGCGAGTCGGTGCGGGCCAGGCTGTACAGCCTGATCGACCAGAAGCAGCTCTACACGTTCGGCACCAAGACCGACCCGAACGCGCTGCGCAAGTTCCATGCCTACGACTCAAGCGCCCTCTTCGACGTGGAGAGCGACACCATCATCGAGCCCGGCGAGAACGGCCTGCTCTACACCATCAAACTGAAGACCCAGTTCGACAAAGAAGCGGGCACTCTCTCCATCAGTCCGGGACAATCGGTCAAGATGCGGTACACCTCGCCGCTCTACAGCGACGCGAGCGACAACCTGCCCAAGAGCCGCTGGTGGGGCATGGAAGACTCAGCCGTCGCCTGGCGCAACTACCTCTATGTCGCCGACAACGGCGGCAAGCTGATGTGCGTCGACCTCAACACCATGAAGCTCGTCTGGGTGCAGGACGTTCTTGACGACACCAACACGAGCCCTGTATTCGAGGAATCTCCCGAGGACGGCACCTGCTACATCTACATCTCGACCTCGCTGCACATCACCGACACCGGCACAGGCAGCAACATGAAGGGTGGCATCCCCATCTGGAAGATCAACGCGGCCACCGGCGAAGTCGTCTGGGAGTCCCAGAAGTACCCGTGCTACACGGTGAGCGGTGTGTCGGGCGGTGTGCAGGCCACACCGGTGCTCGGCAAGAACGACATCAAGAACCTGGTCATCTACCCGATCGCCCGCACCCCGACCATCTCGTCGGGCATTCTGGTGGCACTCGACAAGACGACCGGCGCCGAGGTCTGGAGTACGCCCTTCGACAACTACTCGTGGAGTTCCCCGGTCGCCGTGTACACGCCCGCGGGCAAGTCGTACATCGTGGAGTGCGACTCGGTGGGCAACATGTTCCTCATCGAGGGGACCACGGGCAAAGTCGTGACCTCTATCAACCTCGGCACCAACATCGAAGCGTCGCCGGCCGTCTTCAACGACACCATCGTTGTGGGTACCCGGGGGCAACAGATCGTCGCGGTCAAGATCAAGTAGTCAAGACCGAGTCGTGCCGAGCTGAAGCGCGCTCCAATCCACGCCGGCCAGACCAATAGCGGTTCATCCGTTTTCGCACGAGTAGAAAATTTGCCCTATTTCCGCGATTGTTCTGCTCATGACAGGGACCTTCGCGGCCGATAGTCCTAAGAGTAGGCTCGTTCCTATCCACGATTGCGAAAGGGCTGTCCCGCCGAATCATGCCGACCCCGACCAACTGGAAATGTCCTGGCTGTGGCCGCAATATGGTGCTGCCGGTGGATGATGTGGCGCCGGCCGATGTGAGACGCCGCGACGAGCTCGCGCAGGCCCTCTGCGGCTGCTGGGTGCGGAGCTTGAGCGAAAGCGGTGTCGCCCGGCTTCTGCGAGCGGTGGCCAGCGGCGACGGATTCGATTCCGGCTTTCGCGATTCGGACTCGAGCCCCCGGCGCTCGGGAGGGAGCCACTCCTCAAAGGCGACCTTCCGCCCGCTCGACGCCGGCAACGCCTCGACGCCTCGCCTGCGCTACTCGATGCCGTAAGCCGAGGGCCGGTGGGGCTACCTCGACGGCGCTACCGTCGACGCACCGCCTCCCAGGGCCGGCAGTTGGCGACATCGGCAGCCCTCAGCCAGCCACGCCGCGCCTCGGCGACTCCGTGCCGCAGGTTGTCGAATTCCCACGGCCGGTGCGAATCACTCGAGATGACGACCGTCGCTCCGAGGGCCACCGCCCTGCGCGCGCTTTGGGCATTCAGGTCGAGGCGGTCGGGCGAACCGTTGATCTCGAGGTACGTGCCGGTCTCGGCGGCGATTCGAGCGATGGTGTCGAGTTCGATCTCGTATCCCTCGCGGCGTCCGATCAGACGACCCGTGGGGTGGGCCACCGAACGCACATACGGGTTACGCATGGCCCCCAGGATGCGCTCCATGATCTTCTCTTTGGGTTGCGTGAACCCCGAATGGATGCTCGCCGTGACGAAGTCCAGCTTGGCGAGGATGTCGTCGGGTAGATCGAGCCGCCCGTCGGCGAGGATGTCGACCTCGATGCCGGCCAAGACGCGGATGCCGGCAAGACGGGCGTCGAGCGCGCGGATCTCCTCGATCTGAGCGAGCACCCGATCGGGGGTGAGGCCGCCGGTCATGGCGAGCGATTGGGAGTGGTCGCAGAAACAGAGATAGTCCAGCCCATGATCGCGGGCGGAGAGGGCCATCTCCTCGAGGGTGGCCCGGCCGTCGGTCCAGTCGGAGTGCACGTGCAGGTCGCCGCGCACATCGGGGAGGACGATCAAGTCGGGCAGAGTGCCCGTCTCGGCCGCCTCGATCTCGCCTTGGTTCTCGCGTAGCTCGGGCCCGATGTAGCCGAGGCCCACGGCTTCGTATACCTCGGTCTCGGTGGCACAGGCGACCTCGCGTCCGGTCTCGAGCCTCTCGACACCGTATTCGCAGATCTTGAAGCCCCGCCGTTTGGCGAAGCCGCGCAACGCCTCGTTGTGTTCGGCGCTCCCCGTGAGGTGCTGAAGCAGGTTGCCGTAGGACTCGGGGCCAACGATGCGCAGGTCGACGTTGAGGCCCGAGTGGGTACGGGTGACGAGCTTGGTATCGCCGCGCTCCTCGACGTGTGAGATCTCGGGCAGACCGGCGAACGCGTCCATCACAGCAACCGGATCGATCGACGCGGCCACCAGGTCGATATCGCGCACGGTCGAGCGCTGACGCCGCAGGCTGCCCGCGTAGTCGGCGGTTGTGACAACCGGCAGGTCGCGCAAGGCTGCGACGAGTCGTGCCGCCTGGGGCTCGACTTGAGCGCGCAGTCTGCGCTGTTCGGCACCGGCGGCGACTCTGGCTTCATAGGCCTTGATAGCGCCCAGGATCTTGGCCTCGGTCTTCTCTCCCATGCCGGGGATGTCTCGCACGCGCCCCTCCCGGCAGGCGATCTCCAAGTCACGTAGGCCACCGATGCCGGTCGCCTGCCAGATCGCCTTGGTCTTGGCGGGACCGAGGCCGGGTAGATGCATGACGTCGAGCAGGCCTTCGGGGTATCGGCTTCGCAGCCGTTCGAGAGAGCCGAGATCTCCGGTGGAGATGAACTCGAGCACCTTGCTTTCGATGGCCTCGCCCACGCCGGCGAGCTGTCGCAGTTCGCCGCTCGTGGCCATCGCTGCGATCGAGACCGGGTGCTCACGAAAGAGGGTCGCGGCCTTGGTGTAGGCGAGGATGCGATAGGTCGATTCGCCGTCGAGCGACAGGTAGTCGGCGATGGTGTCGAACAGCGCCGCCAGCTCGGAGTTCGAGGGCAGGCGGTCTGGATCAGCGTGCATCGTCGTCTCGGGTTCCACCGGGACGCTTGGGCCTGCCGGGGCCCTTTGGGGCGGAGCCGTCTCGCGGGCCGCGCGGACCAGGGGAGCGAGGCACATCGCCGCGTCTGCCGGCAGTCGGAGCCTCCGGTTCGTGGGGCCGTCTGCGCTCCGTCGCCGGTCTCATCGGTCGCGGCGCGGTCGCGGCGCGTGCGGCAGCCCTCGCGGTCTTCGCCCGAACGGCCGCCAACCGGCGTCCCTCCTCGTTCAGGGTGATACGGAAGCACGTGTGGATGCGGGGGCTGCGGACGAAGTCGGGTGGGATGGTCTGCTTGGTGATGTCGAGCACATCGAACGCCTCGAGAAGCGCCGGCTCGAGCTTGAAATGGCGGAAGTTGGTCGAGAAGAGCAAGATGCCGTCGTTCGAGAGAAGCCCCGCCGCGTTCTTGATCAGAGTGGCGTGGTCCCTCTGCAGGTCGAGCTCGGTACGCATGGCCTTGGAGTTGGAGAACGTCGGCGCGTCGAGGAAGATGAGGTCGTATTCGACATGGCCCAGTCTGCCGGCCGCGGCTTGGGCGAGCCACTCCACGCAATCGGCCCGCACGAAGCTGTGCTTTTCGCCCATGAGCTTGTTCAACTCGAGATTGCGACGGGCCCAGTCGAGGTACGTGAGCGACAGGTCGACCGTGGTCGTGGCAGCCGCGCCGCCCGCGGCCGCGTAGACGGTCGCGGAGCCGGTGTATGCGAAGAGGTTGAGAAACCGTCGCGCCTGCGCCAGATCGCGGATCATGCCTCGCGTCTGCCGGTGATCGAGAAAGAGGCCGATATCGAGGTAGTCGGTCGGGTTGACGAGAAAGCGCAACCCGGCTTCGCGCACCTCGATGAAGCGGTCCTGCTCTTGGAGCCTTCGATACTGCTCGTCGCCGCGTTGCTGCCGGCGCACCTTCAGCACCACGTGTGAGGAAGGCACCTCGAGGACCCGCGGCACGGCCGCGAGCATCTCCTTGAGGCGGCGCCGGGCGCGCACCTGGTCGACGGTGCTGGGCGGTGCGTACTCCTGCATGTGCACCCAGTCCTCATACAGGTCTATCGCCGCGGCATACTCGGGGAGGTCGGCGTCGTAGACGCGATAGCAGTGCACCTGCTCGCGTGTCGCCCATCGCCGCAGATGCTTGAGGTTCTTTCGCAGCCGGTTCTCGAACATGATCGCCCCGGCTGCGGTGTCCTCAGGTTCCCCCGGCGCCTCGCTTTCGCTGAGAGCTACACCGTCGGTGTCGGTCTGCTCCGCGACGGGCGTATCGGCGCCGGGGGGCACCGCTTTGAGACGGCGCGCCGCCATGGCCGCCCCGCCGATATCGAACTGCAAGAGGCGGCACTCGATAGGTCCGTTGAAGAACACGTTGCTGCGGTGCGCGCGCAGACCAAGGTGGGCGCCAAGGTCGGGATTGCCGGTGAAGACCGCCGCCTGCCAACCGGAGAATCCGGTCTTCAGGCGCTCGCCGAGCGTTTCATAGACCTCGACCAGCTGCGAAACCTCGCCAAGCCGTTTGCCATAGGGAGGGTTGGTCAGCACCAAACCGGCGGGAGTGGTCGCCGGAACCGATCGTGGGGTGGACAGCGACGCCAGCTCGCGACGTTCGAAGACGATGCGCCCGGCCAGGCCGGCCTTGCGGGCATTGTTGCGCGCGGTATTGACCGCCTTGATGTCGGCGTCGTAGCCGTAGAGGGGGGGCAGATGACTCAGCCCCGAGTCCTTTCTATCGCGCGCCTCGGCAAGCAGAGGCTGCCAGACCGCGGGCTCGAAGCCCTTCCAGCGCAAGAAGCCGTAGTAGTCGCGCAGGAGGCCCGGTGCGATGTCGGCTGCCACGAGAGCGCCCTCGATGAGGATCGTGCCCGAGCCGCACATGGGGTCGACCAGGCAGGCCCCCGCCTCTGCCAGCCGGGGCCAGCCCGCCCGCATGAGGATGGCGGCCGCAAGATTCTCTTTGAGGGGCGCCTCTCCCCCCTCGGTGCGGTAACCCCTGCGGTGTAGTCCGTCTCCGGAGAGATCGAGGCTGAAGGTCGCCCCCTCGGGCGTGAGGTGCACGTTGATGCGTATGTCGGGCCGGGCCAGGTCCACACCCGGACGGCTGCCCGAACGTGCCCTGAAGCGATCGACCACCGCGTCCTTGACCCGTTGCTCGGCAAAGTGGGTGTTCAGGTCGGCCAGGGGACCACGTCTGACGGTCGAAGTCACTTCGACCGCCAAGGTGCCCGACACCTGAAGATGATCCTCCCAGGGCAGCTGTTTCGCACCCTCGTAGAGATCGTCAGGCGATGACGCCGGACACGAGTGCAGGCGGAGCAGTATGCGGCTCGCCACCCGCGACCACAGGCAGACTCGGTAGGCCAGCGCCAGCGGCCCACGAAAGAACGTCCCGGCCCGAGTCTCGGTGGCGTCGGCCGCGCCGAGTGTCCGCAGCTCGTCGAGCAGCAGCCCCTCGGTATTGCGGGGGCAGGTGGCGAAGAAGAATAGGTCGTCGGTAGCAGACGGAGTACTCATGGTGCCAAAGAGTATAGCCCCGGCCGCCCGACCGGGGCCGAATGCACGCTTGACGGTGTCGTGGAACGAACGGAGCGGGGCGCGTTCGCGCCCCGCTCCTGAGTCGGCCGGCGTCCCGGGCTACGTAGCCACGGGTCTTCTCTCGGTGTTCAGTCCTTCGGCAGCTCGGCGGTGCACGCCGGGCAGCGGGTGGCCTTGAGCGGGATCTCGCGGATGCAGAACGGGCATTCCTTGGTGGTGACCTCTTCGACCACCGGTTTCTGGCTCTTCATGTACGCCTTCATGATGAAGAAGAGCACCAGTG
>JAKAHF010000133.1 GCA_021815245.1 Actinomycetes bacterium | reverse complement strand
CTTGAGGGCCATGCGGGTGGCCTGCACCGAGTTTCAGCCGTGGGCGATGTTGGCGAACGGACCGCCGTGGATGATGGCGGGAGTGTTCTCGAGCGTCTGCACCAGGTTGGGCATGAGGGCGTCTTTGAGAAGAACGGCCATGGAGCCCGACACCTTGATGTCTTTGGCGGTGACGGGCGTGCCGTCGGGAGTCGTCGCGACGATGATGCGCTCGAGGCGCGCCTTGAGGTCTTCGATGTCGGTGGCCAAGCAGAGAATGGCCATGACCTCGGAGGCGACGGTGATGTCATACCGGGTCTGGCGCTCGACACCCTCGCCGTTCTGACCGATGGTGATCGAACGGAGCGCCCTGTCGTTCAGGTCGACTACACGCGGCCAGGTGACATCACCGGGATTGATGGCCGGCTCGTTGCCCTGAAACAGATGGTTGTCGAGGATGGCGGCGCACAGATTGTGGGCCGTGCTGATGGCGTGGATGTCACCCGTGAAGTGCAGGTTGATGTCTTCCATCGGGATGACCTGGGCATAGCCGCCGCCGGCCGCTCCGCCCTTGATGCCGAAGCAGGGGCCGAGCGAGGGCTCGCGCAAGGTGCAGATCGCCTTCTTGCCGATCTTGTTGAGACCCATCGAAAGGCCGACATTCGTAGTAGTCTTGCCTTCGCCCGCGGGTGTCGGGGTGATCGCAGTGCAGAGAACGAGCTTGCCGTCGGGACGATCGGCCAAACGGTCGAGCACGTCCAGGTGGATCTTGGCCTTGTAGGTGCCGAAGGGATCGATATCCCCCGGTGTGAGTCCCAGGCCCGCGGCGACTTCGGTAATGGGGATCGCAGTTGCTTCGCGTGCGATCTCTATGTCACTCTTCATCCCTACTCCCGTCTCGGTTGTATCCGACCGCTGAGTATTCTATAGTTATATAGCTATTTGGGCAAGACCCCAATTACAATGGATGGATGGGTGGCAGATCCGCCTCAGGAACAGAGTAGACATGCGTCACCGGAAGCCAATGGGGATATAGCGGCCCAGGCAGGTTCGGTCACTCGCCGTACGAAAGGCTCACTGACGAACGAGCGCTCTCGCGAACCCGCGTACCTGCTCATCGCCAACGAGATCGCCGAGCAGATAGGCGCCGGTTTCTACCGCGCAGGCGATCAGCTTCCCACGGAAGCTCAGCTGCGCTCCCACTACGGCGTGAGTCCCATGACGGTCAGGCGTGCCATCAACATCCTGCTCGAACGTGGTCTCGTGTCGACGACCCAGGGAAAAGGCACGTTTGTCCGCTCTCTCGATATGGGAGAGGCGATCTTCCACCTGCAAGAGATCACCGACCTTTGGGTCGACGATGCCTCGGTGGAGGTACTTCTGCTCAAAGCGAGGATCATCGCCGCCGACGATGCCGTAGCCGAGAAACTCGAACTCTCCCCCGGTGACCGCATCGTGCATCTGAGGCGCCTGGTCAAGCGCAACGGTGTGCCGCTCGTCTATCAGCTCGAGCACGTCGTGTACGATGCTCACCGCCCCCTGGTCGAGGCCGAGTTGCAGGTGACGTCACTGGAAGGCCTGCTGCGCTCGCCCCTGGTGGTCGGGGTGCCGAGTGGACGCCTCACCATCCAGGCCGTCAGCCTCGATGCCGAGGCCGCGGCGGCCCTCAAGGTCTGCGAGGGATCTCCCGCCTTCTGTCTCGAGAGCCTTTTTCACGATTTCGATGGCCGCCCCGTCAGTTGGGGCAACTTCCTTTGCAGGGCCGACCAATTCAGGTTGACGAGCCAGTTGGGAGTGGCTTCGGGTCGAACCGAGGGCCAGCCGTCATGACCCAGTCACCGCCCGAAAAGGAGCCGCCCGTGCAGAGCCTGACGAGCATCAGCGCCGCCGTGGCCGCGCTCGACGAGAAGACCGTGCTTCAGATGGTGCGCCAGGCGCTCGACGCAGGCACACCCGCAGCGGAAGTGATACGGGTAGTCGAGACCGGCATGCGGATTGTCGGAGAGCGTTACGAGCGGCAGGAGATCTACCTGGCCGGCCTGATCATGGCGGGCGAGATCTTCCGCGGGGTGATGGACCTCGCCCCCGAACAGATGTCCAACGCCCAAACGGACAACACCCGAGGGCGGGTGCTACTGGGTACCGTGGCCGGCGACATCCACGATATCGGCAAGAACCTGGCCGAGCAGGCCTTTCGCATCTCGGGATTTATCGTCGAGGATCTCGGCGAGAACGTCCCGCCGCAGGACTTCTTCGAGGCGGCTATGCGCATGAAGCCCGACGTCATGGGGCTTTCGGGACTTCTGACGGGCGCCTTCACCTCGATGCGCGAGACGGTGGCCCTTTTCAGGCATCGAGCCGGCGAGTTGGAGAAGATGCCGCTCATCATCATCGGAGGCGGAACGATCGACGAGAACATCGCGGAGTACGTAGCCCCCGACCTCTGGACCACCGACGCCATGGAGGGTGTCCGCATGGTCGAACAGATGCTCGAGAGCAGAAAGGAGAGGCAATGAGCGACGCCCCCCGCGGGTTGGTGATCAACGAGAGCGGCAAGCCCGTCTCCATCTTCATCGACGGGCGCCACGTACAGGTGGGCTCGCACATGACGGTACTCGAGGCGGCGCAGATGCACGGGGTCTACGTCCCCACGCTCTGTCACGATCCCCGGCTTGCCCCGGTGGCGCGATGCGGTCTCTGCCTCGTCGAGATCGGCGAGCAAGACATGGTGCACGCCTGCGAGACTCCCGTGAGCGAGGGCCTGGAGGTCGTCACCCTCAATCCGCGCATCACCGAGGCTCGCCGGCAGCGCCTGAATGAGCTGCTCTCCAATCACAACGCCTACTGCGAGCCTCCGTGCCACTACGCCTGCCCGGCCGGCATCGACATCCCCGGGTACCTGGGGGCGATCGCGCGCGGCGAAGACGCCGAGGCCGTGCGGATCATCAAAGAACGCCTGCCTCTACCCCGCATCATCGGCCGAGTGTGCCCGCGCCCGTGTGAGAGCGCGTGCCGGCGCACCCAAGTCGATGGGAAGCCGGTGGCGATCTGCCAGTTGAAACGTTTCGCGGCCGACAAGGCCGGAGCGGAGAACGGGGGCGCCGCGATCGAAGTGGCCGCTCCCCCGTCGGGCAAGAGGATCGCCGTCATCGGCAGCGGGCCGTCGGGATTGACCGCGGCCTACTACCTGGCTTTGGATGGCCACGACGTGACCATCTTCGAGGCCGATGAGGCTGCCGGTGGCATGATGCGCTGGGGCATCCCGCCCTACCGTTTGCCGCGCGAGGTGATCGACGCCGATGTAGCCGACATTTTGAAGCTCGGCGTGCAGTTGCGGCTGTCCACCCGATTGGGTGAGGATCTCACCTTCGTTTCTCTTCTAGACGAGCAGAAGTACGACGCCGTCTACCTGGCCATTGGCGCCCAGACCGGTTCCACGGGGGGTATCAAGGGCGCCGAAGAGGGCCAGGGCATCCTGACCGCCGTAGAGTTCCTGCGGGTCGGCAACGCCGGCGAGTGGAAGGAGCCGCTCGGCAAGACCATCGTAGTCGGCGGCGGCTTCACCGCGATCGACGCGGCCCGTTCGTCGCTGCGGCTCGACGCGAGCGAAGTCACCCTGGTCTATCGCCGTAGCCGCGAAGAGATGCCCGCAACGGCCGACGAGGTCGACGAAGCCGAGGAAGAAGGCGTCGATCTGAGACTGCTCACAACGCCGCTTTCGGTCGTACGCGAAGACGGCAAGGTGGTAGGGCTCCTCTGCCAGCAGAACCGGCTGGGCGAGCCCGATCAGAGCGGCCGGCGGCGGCCCGAGCCGGTGCCCGGTTCGGAGTTCACAATCGCCGCCGACACCGTCATCCTGGCCATCGGCCAAGAGGTCGATAGCTCCGATGTCGACGACCAGTGCGCGCTGACCCCCAAAGGCACCATCGCGGTCGACAAGCTGACGTTGCTCACCAGCCGCAAGGGCGTGTTCGCCGGTGGCGACTGCGAGACCGGTCCCGCCACCGTGGTCGAAGCCATCGCGGCCGGCCGACGCGCGGCCATCGCCATCGACGCCTACGTGAACGGGGAGTCGCCCGAAGCGGCGTGCGCCGCGCCGGGGGCCCGCCTCGAGCGGCACCGCCCGGCCTTCTTCGACATAGGAGCCAAGCCTATCTGTGAGGCTTCTCGTAGCCCCATGCCGGTTCTCGAGCCCGAAGAGCGGCACAACTTCGAAGAAGTCGAGTTGGGCTTCGGCGAGGAGACCGCCCGCACCGAAGCCGCCCGCTGCCTGCAGTGCACGTGCCATGAAGCCTCCCGCTGCGAATTGCAGCGGCTTTCGGTACGGTACGGTGCCGGAAGCACGGTCTTCACCGGAGATACGGGCCAGTTCGAGCTCTTTGACGGCTCTCCCATTCTGCAGCTCGATCGCAAGCGCTGCATCCAGTGCCATCAGTGCGTGCGGGTCTGCGACGAACTGGAGCGCTACTCGGTCTACACGGTCGACGAGGCCGGCTACCCGGCGCTGAAGGGCGCCACCTACCGCGAATCGGGCTGCGTGTCGTGCGGCCAATGCACCGACGCCTGCCCGACGGGAGCGCTCGTCAACGCTCAGCTCAAGAGCGCCCGCGAGTGGGAGATCACCCGGGTGCGCACGACCTGCCCGCTGTGCGGCCCCGGCTGCAACTTCGATCTCAACGTGAAGAACGGCCGATTCATCGGCGTCACCACCGCCGAGGACGCCCCGGTCAACGGCGAGGCGCTCTGTGTGAAGGGCCGTTTCCATACCGACATGATCCACAACCCCGACCGGCTGACCACTCCACTCATCCGCAGGAACGGCGAACTCGAACCGGCGACCTGGGATGAGGCACTCGACCTGGTCGCTGCCAGGCTCACCGACATCAGAGACCGCTACGGCTCCGACGCGTTCGGTGCCCTCAGCTCGGCCCGTTGTACCAACGAGGACAACTGGCTGATGCAGAAGTTCGTAAGGGCGGTGATGCGCACAAACAACTTAGACCATTGTGCGCGTACCTGACACGCTCCCACTGTGGCCGGTCTGGCCACTTCGTTCGGAAGCGCGGCGATGACGAACTCCATCAGCGAGGTGGAGTACTACGACGTTCTGTTCGTCATCGGATCTAACACGACCGAGGCCCACCCGATCATCGGCGGCAAGATGAAGCGGGCGGCGCGGCGCGGGGCGAAGCTCATCATCGTCGATCCGCGGCACATAGAGCTGGTCGACCACGCCGCCCTGTGGCTGCAGCTGCGCCCGGGCACCGACGCCGCTCTCATCAACGGCATGATCAACATCATCGTCAACGAGCGTTGGGCCGATTGGGAGTTCATCGCCAAGCGCACCGAGGGCTATGACGACCTTTGGGATGTGGTCAAGAACTACACACCCGACATGGTGAGCGAGATCACGGGCGTGCCCGCTGATCAGATACGCGCGGCCGCAGAGCTCTACGCGAAGACTCCGCGGGCCGGCATCTTCTACACCCTTGGCATCACCGAGCACACCACGGGCACGGCCAACGTGATCAACCTGGCGAATCTGGCACTGGTGACCGGTCACGTAGGGGTACCCCACGCGGGCGTGAACCCGCTGCGCGGCCAGAACAACGTGCAGGGCGCGTGTGACATGGGCGCACTGCCCAACACGTACCCCGGCTACCAGTCGGTAGCCAAGCCCGAGGTGGCGGCGGTCTTCGAGGAGGCCTGGGGGGTGCCCCTGAGCCGCGAGGTCGGACTGCGCACTCCCGAGATGCTCGACGCCATGGTCGAAGGCCAGATGAAGGCCCTCTACGTGATGGGCGAAGACCCTGTGCTCACCGACGCCGACGCGAACCACGTGCGTAAGGCCATCAAGTCGCTCGAGTTCTTGGTCGTGCAGGACATCTTCTTGACCGAGACCGCGGCGTACGCGGACGTGGTGCTCCCGGCGGCCTGCTACGCCGAGAAGGACGGCACCTTCACCAACACCGAGCGCAGGGTGCAGCGCGTGCGCAAGGCGGTCGAACCGCCCGGATCGGCGCGACCCGACGCCGACATCATCTCCGACCTCGCCACCCGCATGGGCTACGCCATGCACTACGACTCGGCGGCCGATGTGTTCGACGAGATCAGGGCGCTCACGCCGAGCTACGCCGGCATGACCTACGGTCGCGTGGATACGTGCGGACTGCAGTGGCCGTGCCCGGAGCTCGACCATCCGGGAACGCCCTTCCTGCACGAAGAGACGTTCCCTCGCGGACGCGGGCGCCTTATGGGAGTGGAATACGAAGCCCCGGCGGAGCTGGTCAACGACGAGTATCCGGTGCTTCTGACCACGGGCCGCATGCTCTACCAGTACAACATCTCCACGAGGCAGTCGGCCATTCTCGAGGGACTGGCCCCCTGCGAGCTCACCGAGATCAGCCCGGAGGACGCGCGCGCGCTCGGCATCGCGAGCGGCGATAGGATGAGGGTCAGCTCGCGCAGAGGCTCGGTCGTGACAACCGCCAACGTGACCGACCGGGTGCCGCCCGGGGTCATGTTCATGACCTTCCACTACTGGGAGACGGCGGTCAACGAGCTCACCAACTCGGCTTTCGACCCGATCGCCAAGACGGCCGAGTACAAGGTGTCTGCCGTGAAAGTGGAGAAGATCTAGCCGCGACTCGAAAGAACGTTCACGCAAAGAACGAGGGGGCGGCGCCG
>JAKAHF010000132.1 GCA_021815245.1 Actinomycetes bacterium | reverse complement strand
AAGACAACCGTTTCGCCGAAAGCTGGCGAACGTCTGGCGATAGGAGTCCGAGCCGCACTTGGGGCAGTTCTTCTCGGCGTCCTTGAATATGCTCTCCGACTCGATCTGGTAGGAGTGCTTGCACGACTGGCAGACAAGGTCGATGGTCATCATTCCGTCACCTCCGCTTTCATGCTCACATTATTGCACAATTTCGCAATATTGAAATGCCCCGGGGGGCGGGAAGACGCATGTCCGTGGCCGTCGTGCGAGCGAGTCGGCTTGGCTAGCTGGGGACCGCCGTCTGCTGATAGAGGGGCGCGCGGCCCCGCTTGCCGGCCTCCTCGATAACACCCATAACGCGGAGGCTGTACGCCATTCTTTGCGCCAGACGCCGGTTCTGCCGGGTGCAGTCGAGCAGATCTTGCACCGTGAAGACCGGGGGCAGCTCTCTAGGAATCAGCGCGCGGAAGTCGGCGGGCTCTTCGAACACGTGGCTTTCGACGACCTCGAGCAGCCGCCGGTCGACCACACTGACCCCCTTGCGCCGCCAACTGCCCAAGCCGTCCTCCCGCCAAACGACCTCTTCATGGGTGAGGAGCACCTCGAGCGAGAGACCGGGGTGTCGCATCAGAACCGGCAGGCGCACCAATTCGCCAAAAACGTCGTGCACTGTTCCGTGCTTGGGTGACTTTCGCCTGCTCAGTATCGCGGCGCCGTCGCCCGACTCCCTTACCACCCACTTCTGGGCGGCGATCGGGTAGACGAGCCGCAGGGGGTGGCTCTCGAGGAGCGCCCGCACCTTTGGCTTGATAGCCGAGAAGTTGCCGGTTTGGATCTCGACGAGCAGATCGCCACGCACGAGGTCTATGACGTAGCCGTCGACCTCACACTCGAACCGGTCGCCGGGTTGCGAATACCAGGCCTTGAGTGAGGCGTGCAGCGAGTCCTCGCGAAGCGTGCCGATGCCGTTCATCGCCGGGCATTCTAGCGCGCCCCTCACCACTTGAGGCACCGGCAGTCTCCGCTGTCGACGTCGACCAGCCACAAGCTCGTGGCAGCGCCCATCTTCTTGGCGCCCACAGGGCAGATCGTGCCTTCATGCTACGCGCGATGTGTCGATCATCGGCGATTCTCTGCAGCAGAAGCGGAGCAGATGTTCTATTGTGTGAGCGCCTTGGTTGGCGAGACCGGGCTCAGCGACCGAGGTTCACTGCACACGTGGGTCAAGTTGCTAGTTCATGGAGGCGAACGTGGCTGACGGCAAGTACGGCAAGCTCGTAATGAGAGAACCCTGGGGCATCCCCAACCCGGCCAACACCGACCCCAATCAACCGCGCTACATCGGCGTCAACCAGCAGGGTATGGCCGAAGGCTGGGACGAGCCCTACACGCAGGTCCTGCGTCCGGTGTATCGCCCGTTTCTCATGATCCCTCAACCGCACGTTCACAACGTGGCCGAGTATCTCTACTTCATCGGTGGCAATCCCATGGACTTCGCCGATTTTGGGGCCGAGATCGAGTTCACCATCGGTGAGGGCGATGACGCGGAGGTCTACACCATCACCAGCACGACCTGGATATACATCCCCAAGGATCTTCCGCATTGCCCGCTCAACTTCAAGCGGGTCGACCGGCCGATCATGTTCGGGCACGTGATGTTCGCTCCAGGATTCACCTCGACCACGAGCTTCAATCCCGACAAGCCCTCATAACAGTCCGAGCCCGCTTCAGAGCTCCGTACCCGTAGCGGGGATGTCATAGTGCGCCGCCGGAGCATGCCGCGGTGGTTCAAAGGCCTGGGTGTCGCGCAGAGGCCCTGGCGGGCCTGGGCCGGTCTTGCCGCTGTGACATCGCTGGCCCTCGCGCTCTTCGTGTGGGGTCTCTCGCGCAACGGCATGGGCAACATCTACTATGCCGCGGCGGTCAAGAGCGGCAGCCTCAGCTGGAAGGCCTGGTTCTTTGGAGCGTTCGATCCGGCGTCGTACACGACGGTCGACAAGCTGCCTGCATCGCTCTGGGTGCCGGGCCTGTTCGTCCGGGTCTTCGGCTTTTCGAGTTGGAGCATCCTGCTGCCCCAGGCGCTGGCCGGGGTCGCATCGGTGTTGATACTGCACCACCTGGCGCGGCGATGGCAGGGCGAGGCGGCCGCGTTGCTGGCGGCGCTCGCTTTTGCCGTCACTCCGGTGGCGGTCGTCATGTTCCGGCTGAACGCTCCCGATGCGCTGCTCACGCTCTTGTTCCTCTGCGCGGCTTGGGCCCTCTGGTCGGCTCTCGAGACGGGTTCGACGGGTAAGATCGTACTGTGCGGAGCGATTCTCGGCTTGGCTTTTCTCACCAAGATGCTCGAGGCATTCGTCGTGGCGCCGGCCTTCGTGCTGACCTACCTGGTGTGTGGTCCTCGCCGCGTGGGGCGCAGGTTGCTCCAGTCGCTCGCGGGGCTGGCGGCATTGGCAGCAGCGGGGGGCTGGTGGGTGGCGGTGGTCGAACTCTGGCCGCGGGCTTCGCGACCGCACGTGGGAGGAAGCACGAGCGGCTCGGTGCTCGACCTGGTGTTCAGCCGCAACGCCGGCTATCTGTCAACGCCACCATCGGTGCCCAACTTCAGCGGTGAAGCGGGTTGGTTGCGCATGTTCAACGAGCAGTTCGGGGGGCAGATCGCATGGCTCATCCCGCTGGCGCTGGTCGGTTTGCTCGCGGGTCTCTGGGTCACTCGCCGGGGAGCGCGCGCCGATCGAGTGCGGGCGGGGTATCTGCTGTGGGGTCTTTGGGCCGTCGTCTGTCTCGTTCTCTTCAGCCTTGCGAAGGGTGTGCTTCATCCCTACTACGTGGTGGTGCTCGCTCCGGCGCTGGCGGCTCTCGCCGGGGGAGGCGCCGTCGCTCTCTGGCGCATGGGCCGGAGGCACCGCCTCACGGCCTGGTTGTTGCCGGCGGTTCTCGTCTGCACTGCCCTGTTGGCTCGTCTGCTGCTATCGCGCACCCCCGCCTACGCGCCCGGGTTGGCCGCGGGCATCCTGATTGCGGCCGGGGTGGGGGCGGCAGGGCTCGTCGGGGTGATGGTTTGGCCGCGTGGCGGTCGCCCGTGGACCGCGATCACGGGGGTGGCGGCGACGATCGCCCTAGCCTCCGCCCTGGCCGGTCCGGTTGCCTATTCGGTCAGCACCGCGGCACGGAGTGTCGACGGGGTCTTCGCCACCGCCGGGCCTCAAGCGGCCACGCGGTTTGCCTTCATGACCGACACGTCAGGGGGAGCCGGAGTGCCGGCTGCTTCGACCGCCGGGAGCGCCGATGAGTCGAGCGCGGTGAAGCCTTTCGGCCAGCGGGTGTCAGACAAGCGGCTGGTGGAGTACCTGATCGCCAACCAGGGCGACGCGCGCTTTCTCGTGGCGGCTCAAGGAGCGCTTGTCTCGGCCCCGTTCATCATCGCCACCGGCGAACCGGTGATCTCCCTCGGTGGCTTCGATGGCACCGATCCGGCACCCAGCCTCGCTGAGTTCAGACTGTTGGTCGATGGCAGGCAGGTTCGCTATGTGATGCTTGGCGGCCTCGGCGCTATCACCGGCGGCTTCGGCAGCAGCTTTCTCGTCGCCCAGTGGGTGCAGGGCCACGGCAAGCCCGTGCAGACGGACTACTACGGCGGCTATCTCTACTTCGGCATGCTCTATCAGTTGTGGTAGGTGTCCCGGCCGCGCTCAGCCGGCCGCGAGCCGGTCGGCGGGGTCGTCGGTCAGACCCAGGGCGGAATCTGCTCACGCACTCCGCGGTCCTCGACCCATCGCCCGAGGATGTGCTCGCTGTCGCCGTTGCGGTAGACGCGAGCGGTGTCGAACGCCGTGCAAGCCGGCTCGGAGGCTCGATCGAGAAGGGCGAAGCTTGCCGGTAGGTGCTCCGAGCCGATCATGCCGGTGCCCTGTACGAGCCGCGAGACAGGCTTTTCGATACCCGGGATAGTCGCGTACCGCGTGAGAAGTCCTTTCCGCCGGAATCCACTGGTGCGCCGCGGTCCCTTCCCGGGCGCTCGCTTCGTACGAAACATCGTATACGAAGGTTACGATGGGCGCAGAACGCACGGGTGTCAACAGCAGGCACCTCGTGTAAGCTTGGCCGGATGCTGCCGCTCAAGATATTCCTCGTGACCCTGGGCCTCGTGTTCTGCCTTCTCGGCGCGGCGGCTGTCGGGGTCGGGGGCTTCGTCTTCGGCATCGAGCGCTCGCTGGCCGCCGATGGCGGGTACGTCACCACTCCCACCCAGACCGTCGGCAGCAACGGATTCGCCCTCACGGCTCCCGACATCAACACACAGGTGCCCAACGGCTGGGTGACGTGGGCTCTTGCCAACGCACGGGCGACCGTCCGCATAACGGGAACATCGCAACTGCCCGCTCCGGTGTTCATCGGTGTCGCGCCCACCGCCCGGCTGACCAAGTATCTGTCGGGGGTGACCCGCGACCGGGTCACCAGCATCGACATCGACTCCGAATCGGTCGAATACGAGCATGTCGACGGCACGAAACTGCCCGCTCTCCCGACGAAGCAGACCTTCTGGGAGGCCCACGTCTCGGGCACCGGGTCTCAGACGCTGGAGTGGGAACTGCGCGAGGGCGACTGGGCCATCGTCGTCATGAACGCCGACGCCAGTCCGCCGGTAGTGGTCGACATGACGCTGAGTGCGCGTTTCGGCATCATTCCGGTCGCGATCGCCGGTCTGCTCGCCGGCGGGGTCGTGATTCTCGCCATCGGGGTCACCCTTGTCGTTCTCGGCACGCGTCGCCGCCGCTCGTCGCAGCCCGAGCCCCTGCCGGTCTCGCGCTGACGACGCGTTGCCGCCGTTCGACCGGCACTCGACTCGCCCGGCGGCACAGAATCCTCATCTCTCGTTCACAGAATCCTGATCTTCGCCGCCTAGATTGGAGTGTAGGCAGCTATGAGACGCATCCGGACGGTCGCGGTCCGGTGGACGAAGAAAGGGGAATCGACGTGAACGCACTTCTCGAAGAACGCATGATCGTGACGAGTGCGACGACCATAGATGCCGCGCTCACACAGCAGTTGGTGCGCCTGGGCGAAGAGGAGAGGCTTGCCCGCGATCTCTATACGGCATTCCACGATAGGTGGGGAGTGCAGGTGTTCTACTGCCTCGCCGAGGAAGAGGAGCGACATACGAGCACCCTGCGGACGATCCTCGACCGTAACGGCGTGCCGAACCGGCTGACCATCCTCAAGCCGGGGTCGTTCGACGACCCGGCCTTGCAGGAGAGGTACGACGATCTCGTCGAGCGGGGCACCACGTCGCTTGACGCGGCCTACGCCGTCGGCGCCGACATCGAGCGCGCCGAGATCGGGCTCTCGTCTCGCGTCGTGAGCGAGACTGCCCGCCCCGACATCGCGGTGGTGGCGCGCGACCTGCGCAAGCACGACTACAACCATCTCGCCATCCTCACGTTCTTGACGAACAAGTAGGCCGTGCGGTCGATCCATGGACGCGCTCGACGTCTATGCCGTGAGCTATTCTGTGGCAGTGTCGAGTGACCGTTTGCGCCGGCGCGCCGGCGACGAAGGAGGAGGTCCATGGGCATGCAGTACAACATCCTGCAGAGCGGCTTCAGGAACGTGCCCGACGACGCGAATGCCACGGGCTTCCAGCTGCGGGTGAAGTCCAACTACTACCGCGGCGTCGCTCTGTCGCTCATAGAAGACCTCGAAGTGACCGTCGATGGTGAGCGGTTCGAACGCGACCGGCTGAGCTTCCGCACAGGCGGACGTACCTATCGCCTGCCCGAGATGGAGCAGATCGGCGACGTGCATTGGCCTTGGCTCGAACCGGCGACCCTGACCGTCGACAAGCCCGGCGGACTCGCTCCCGGCGTGCACGACGTGCTGGTGGCGGTGAAGCTGCGCATCTCGTACATGCCGTTCAACCCGGTGCCGTTCTTCTTTCGCGACAAACTGGTGCTGATGCCTGGGTCGTTCGCCGAGCCCACCAATGGTCCCCGGCCAAAGCTCTGCGTCTCGCTCTACAGCTACAACGGCGATCTACAGGCCGGCACCATGACGCTCGAAGACTGTCTGGCCGATCTCTCCGACCTCGGTTGTGAGGGTGTCGAGTTCCTGCCCGAGGCCGTCGTGCCCAACTACCCCGACCCGCCTCGCTGGTGGGTGGAGCAGTGGTTCGGTTGGATGGACAAGTATGGGCTGACGCCCGTGGCGCTCGATGGCGGCGCCGACACGAAGCTCTACCGCGATCGCGCGCTCAGCCTCGACGAGATCGTGGAGATGATCGCGCAAGACCTGCGTCTGGCCCACACCCTCGGGTGTACGGTGTACCGGGGTTTGGGCAGCTCGTGGCCCTCGGCGCTGGGCGTCGCCGACAACGTCGGCAAGACCACCGACTGGCGGGGCGGCGTCACCCCGTTCGAGATCTACGAGCGATTGCTGCCTCTGGCCGAAGAGCTCGACGTGCGCATGGGAGAAGAACTCCACATCCCCTTCCTCATCGATTCCGACTGGTTGGAGCAGACGATCGCGCTCATCGAGAAGACCGGCACCAAGCATCTCGGGTTCGTTCCCGATCTCAGCATCTTCGCCCGGCGTCCGCCGGCCCATCTCCGTCCCGAAGCTCTCGTGGGCTCCGGCAACGCGAAAGAGCTCGTCGACTACATATTCGAGAGTCGCGAGAATCTCGTGCCCGAAGACGAAGTCAAGGCGAAGGTCGCGCGGATGAAC
>JAKAHF010000131.1 GCA_021815245.1 Actinomycetes bacterium | reverse complement strand
GGTCACCGGCGTCGAGATGTCTACGCCGCGACCGGGCGTTCCGGCCTCGGCGCCGGCGGGTGGGGCGCCGGCCGCTGTTGGGCCAGCGGGCGGGGCGCCGGCCGCTGTTGGGCCGGTCGGTGGGGCGCCGGCCTGCGGAAGGCCGGCCGGCGCCACGTCATCGCTATGGCTGGTAGTAGAAGCCATCGTCCGGGAGCGTGCCGCCGATGACCTGCGGCGACAGTTCGGTGAGGGCTTGATAGAAGGCCTCGAGCTGCGGACGGGCCGCGGCGGCAGGCGTGTACTTCCAAGTGATGCTCTTGAGCGATGCGGTCATGACCGCGGCTTTCAAGCCGAGTTGCGGCAACTGCACCTCGACGAGCTTGCCGGCCTCCTCCGGGTTGGCGAGCATCCACTCGACGGCCTTCGCGTACTCGCGCTCGAAGGCGGCGAGCACCTCGGGCTTGTTCATGACGTTCGCCGTCGCGCAGGTGCCGGCGATGGGTGGTTGATCGGCCGATGCCCCGACCGAGGTCCAGGCTTTGTCGAAGGCGAAGGCCTTGCGCAGAGGCTTCTCGGCGTCCTTGGTCTGCAGCACCACCGCGGTCGCCAAGGCCTCACTCAGCACCGCGTTCTCGACCTGGCCGGCGGTCAGCAGCTTTGCCGCCTGGGTCGGGTCGGTCGCGTACTGCAGTTTGAAGTCCTTCTGAGGATCGAGACCTTCCTTCTTGGCCAGATACTGGAACATTACGTCGGGCACGCTGCCCTGGAGCGAGACCACGAGCGACTGACTCTTGATGTCGCCGAAGCTCGCCGCCTTGGGGTCGGTCGTGACCAAATAGGTGATGTTCCACACCGAGATGTTGAGAAGCTGCAGTTGCAGGCCCTTGTTGTAGAAGATGGCGGCGTTGTTCGACGGCATGGTGACGAAGTCGCCCTGCTTGCCGGCCACCATCGCCTTCAGTTGGTCGGCGTTCTCCCAGATGACAAGCTCGGTCTTGTTGGCCACATCGGCCAGGCCGTTGTTGACCGCCATATACGCGAGCGGGATAGCCATCGGTCCGGGAGGCGCGACCAGGGTGAGCTTGTCGAGCTTGGCGACAGGTGCCGTAGTGGTGACCGAAGCCGACGTGGTCGTCTCGGCGAGCGTCGTCGCCGTCGCCGACGTCACGGTCTCGCTCGCCGTGGTCGTCGAGGTCGCGCCTCCGTCACACGCCACCATCGATGACAGCGCGACCAACAGCGCGAAGGCGAGCGCGAACGACAGCGCGACGCGCCCGGGCCGGCCGCCCTGCCGCGGCTTGATCACCTGCATGTGGAGTTCCTCCCTACGTCAGTCTTTGAAGTCCATCCTCTGCAGATCGACGCCCTTGACAGCCCCCAGTTCCCTATAGAAGTCCTCGGATTCGGGGCCGAACACGTCGACCAGCAGCAGCCCGCTGGGCGAGCACGAGGTCTCGTCCGCGTCGTGCAGACCGAGGCGCGTGCGGATGTTACACCCGTACTTCGTCAGAACGGCCTGGACCGCGGGCACGCTTTCCACGCGGCTGGTGATGTGAACACCAAAGATCGTGTGCTGCATGACTCCTCCTCTGAACGGTTGATATCCGCTTCCAGAGCCATTTTACATTTGACGCGGCTCTTGACGAAGAGTAAATTGTGAATCGCGTAACGACGTTGTTATATCCGTAACGAATAGACTTCGGAATGTATAGCGTCTTGGTATAGGACGGAAGGTAGGCACATGGCGTCCAGCGCCAAGCCCGTCGTATCTCGTAAGACGGTAGGAAGGCTCAGCCTCTACCGGAGGCTGCTCGACGACCTGAGAGCCTCCGGTACGGTCAGCATCTACTCCCATCAGCTCGCTCACCTGGCCGGAGTCAGCGCCACCCAGGTGCGTCGCGACTTCATGGTGATCGGCTATTCGGGCAGTCCCAACAGGGGCTACGAGGTGGGCACCTGCCTGGCCAGTATAGAGAGGTTGCTCGACGGCACCAGCCGGCAGGACGTCGCGCTGGTCGGCCTCGGCCGCCTCGGACAGTCGGTGCTCGCCCACTTCGCCGGCCGCCGGCCCCTCCTGCGCATCGCGGTGGGTTTCGACACCAATCCCGCCCTGATCGGCACCACCATCGAAGATTGCCCCGTGTACAGCATGGACGATGTCGAGCGCGTGGTGCGCGAGATGGGCATCCGCATCGCCATTCTCGCCGTTCCGCCCGAAACGGGCCAGGTCGCGGCCGAGGCTCTGGTGCGGGCGGGCGTGCGGAGCATCGTCGACTTCACCGCCATTCCGCTGCGGGTGCCCGACGAGGTGTTCGTCGACCATATGGACATCACCTCGGCCCTCGAGTCGGCCGCCTTCTTCGCACGGCAAGACACCGCCGGAGGCGCCCCCGACAACGGAGCCGAGAACGCCCACGAGAACGGCTCCGCGGCGGTCATGGATCCGATGATCCAGACCATCGACACCCTGCTCGCGGGAGCCCAGATGAAACTGCCCGAGCTCGCGCAGAAGATCGGCGCCCGCGTGCTCACGCCGGGCGTCGGCGACGAAGCCGAGATCGCCCGCATCTACGCCGGCGACCGCGTGAGCGATCTGCTCAACGAGGCGTCCGACAAGACACTCCTCGTCACCAACCTGGCCAATCTACAGATGGTACGCGTGGCCGAACTCATGGAAGTGCCGGGCATCTGCTTCGTCGACGGAGTCGACCCCGGGCACGAGGTCATCGATCTCGCGGTCGAGAACGGCACCATGCTCATGGTCTCGCCTGCCGGGGTGTTTCAGACCTGCGGCCAGATCTACCACCTCCTCGCCGAAGGGCGTGAAAAGCGTACTTGATGGAGTTCGTTTCTTACGACATCGCCAGCAATGACTTCCGCCGGGCGGGAGCGGCTTCGCGTTCCATCAAGGAGCACCTCAAACTGATCGGAGCCGAGGCCGACGCCATCAGGCGCACCATGATCGCGGCCTACGAGGCCGAGATGAACGTGGTCATCCATTCGGTCGGCGGCCGGCTCGAAGCATGCCTTTCTGACACCCAGATAGATGTCAACGTCATCGACAACGGTCCGGGCATCCCCGACGTGGAGCAGGCCATGGTCGAAGGGTATTCCACGGCCAGCGCCGAAGCGCGGGCCCTCGGTTTCGGGGCCGGCATGGGTCTACCCAATATCAAGCGCAACAGCGACCGCCTGCGCATCACCTCGCGCATGGGCGAGGGCACGAGAGTCAGCTTCACCGTCTACCTGCAGCCCGAGAGCACACGGGCGGCTCGAGTCGGATCGCTCTATGCCTCGGCCGACAAATGCCGCGACTGCCGGGCCTGCCTTCGCGCGTGCCCGACGCAGGCCATGCGCGTGCGCTCCGGGCGCCCGAGCGTGCTCGAGCACCT
Organism: Actinomycetes bacterium; assembly: GCA_021815245.1. Next base: position 3,334 of record JAKAHF010000131.1, on the reverse strand, counting down.
CTGCATCGAGTGCGCCGAATGCGTGGGCACCTGCCCGAGCGAGGCTCTCAGCATCCGCGACGAGTACGCGTCACTCGACGACCTCAAGAATCGCGACGAGATGCTGCTGGTGGTGCCCCCGGCCCTGCTTGCCGGGTGCGGCTCGAAATACCGGCCGGCGCAGGTGCTGGCCGCCCTGCGGGGTTTGGGTTTCGCCGACGTCATCAGCACCGCCCCCTTCGAGGAGGCGCTACGCAACGCCGCCGGGCTGCTCGCCGCCGAGACCCGGCCGGTGATCGTGCCCGCGTGCCCGGCTATCGTCAATCTCATCGAGCTGAAGTTCCCGTCGCTGGTGCACTACCTGGCTCCCTACGATTCGCCCTTCGAGGCCGTGCAGGCCACCTACGGTGACCGGCGCGTGGCCTATGTGGTCTCGTGCCCGAGCCAGCGCTCGGCTCTGCTCACGCACACCCAGGGCGCCGACGGCGACGGCGACAAACAGGTCGCCGAGGCCGAGTATCTGCCGCCCGGCGTGGTGCGCCAAGCAGTGATGGAGCAGTTGACCGGCAGAACGAGCGGAGGCGCTGGCGCCGGTGGCGCCGCCGGCGCGACCCGCGCCAACGGACGTTCCGCCTTGGCGGCCGGTGTAGCCGTGAGCCGCTCAGATCTGACCGGCGAACCGATGGATGAGCCCGGAGACGACGATGCCGCCCTCGAGGCGGCCTTCGGCGGCACGGGCACCGAGTCACGCTGGGGCGCCGGCTCGCGCTTCTCGGCCATAGAGGGTGAGGCGGTGCTCACCGTCACCGGCGTCAACCACGTCATCTCGGTGCTCGAAGGCATCGAGAACGGCCTGCTCGACGACATCAACGCCATCGAGCCCTACGCGTGCGAAGGCGGCTGCTTCGGCTCTCCGCTCCTACCCGAGGACCATCATGTGGCCTCCCGCCGCTGGAAGCAGGGGCGCACGGCGGTCGACCTGGTGCCCGCCGCCACCGTGCCGCGGAGGAGACCATTCGTGCCGCGACCGGGCATCCGTCTCGACCCCGACATGGGCAAGGCCATTCAGAAGCTCGCCCGCATGCAAGAGATCATCCAATCACTGCCCGGCCGGGACTGCGGCGCCTGCGGCGCCGCCACCTGTTCGGCACTGGCAGAAGACGTCGTCATGGGACGGGCACGCGTCGAGCTGTGCCCCTACATCGTGATCGAGAACAAGGAGGTCGTCGAGCGATGACACTTCAAGATCTGGTGAGCGAGCTGGCACTCGAAGAGCTCACTCCCGATGGGGCCGGGGCCGCCAAGGGCGATGTCACCGGCGGCTACGCGTCAGACCTCCTCAGCGACGTGCTGGCCAATGCGCCGGCCGGCGGCATTCTGATCACGCTGCAGGTGCACCTCAACGTCATCGCGGTGGCGAGCCACGCGGGCCTCTCCGCCGTGATCTTCTCGTGCGGCCGACGCCCCGACGACGATGTTGTCGAACGAGCCGCCGAAGAAGGGCTGGTGCTGCTGGGCTCCAAGGCCGACACCTTCGAGTTGGCCGGCAGGCTCTACCAGTTGGGGCTGCGGGGGAGCGCCGCATGAGCGCCGAGGAGAAGAACTGAGCAACGGGATGTGGCAGCGGACCACCGGAGAAGATGAGCACCGAGCTGAAGCTCTACCGGGCAGACCTGCACCTGCACACGGCGCTCTCGCCGTGCGGGTCGGAGGACATGACTCCTCCGGCCATCGTCGCCTGGGCCGTGGACCGGGGACTTGACATGATCGCCGTGTCAGACCACAACTCCGCCGGCAACGTCAGAGCCGTTCAGCAGGCCGCCGTAGATCTGGGTGCGCCGCTCACGGTGATCGCCGGCATGGAGATCACCTCGGTCGAAGAAGTGCACGTTCTCGGCCTCTTTCCCGACGTGGACTCGGCCGAAACGGTGAGTACCACACTGCGCGACCTGCTCGGCAGCGCCGACACCCAGTACTACTCGTTCTTCGGCGATCAGCAACTGCTCGACGCCGAGGGTGCGGAGACAGCGTGCGAGACGGCCACGCTCGCCTGGGCCACGCCGCTCGATCTGAGCGAGACCGTGAGTCTCATCCACTCGGCCGGCGGCCTCGCCATCGCGGCTCACGTCGATCGCAAGGCCTTCAGCGTGTTCAGCCAGCTGGGCTTCTTTCCGCCCGAGGCGAAGTTCGACGCCATCGAACTTTCGAAGCACGCCGCCCGCAAGCCCGAGACCCTCGACAAGTACACGGCCCTCGGGCTCCCTGTCACAAAGGGCTCCGATAGTCACTACACAGAAGAGATCGGGGCGACCTGCACCCAACTGCTGCTCGCCGAGCCGACCTTCTCCGAGCTCGCGCTCGCTCTCGCGGAGCGCGACGGACGGAGGGTCGTCGATGCATGACATCTCGCTCTATCTGCTCGAGATACTCGAGAACTCCATTCGGGCGGGAGCCGCGCACATCGACGTCGCCCTCCGCATCGACGAGACTTCAGACGAGCTGCGTCTGGTCGTCGACGACGACGGCTGCGGGCTCTCGGCCACTCCAGAACAGACGCTCGACCCCTTCTACACGACCAAGCCGGGCAAGAAGACCGGACTCGGTCTCAGCCTCTTCAAAGAGGAGGCCGAAGCCGCCGGCGGTGATCTCACCATAGGCGAGTCGCCGGCGCTGGGGGGTGTGCGCGTCGAGACGTGGATGTCGCTCGACCACCTCGACCGTCCCCCGCTTGGCGACGTGGGCCAGAGCGTCTTTCTCATGGCCATGACCAATCCCGAGATCGAGTTCGCGGTCAGCCTCACCGGCGACCGGTTCGATCCACCCCTGCTACGGGCCTCTCCTCGCCAGGCGGCTGCGCGTCTGGCGGAGTACAGATCGGAAAGGCAACAACCTACAAGGGAGTCGTGAGTATGACCGAGAACAGTGAGAAACAGGGAGGTAGCTGCCCGGGCTGCGAAGAAGCCTCCGAAGAGGAGCTTCTCGCCCGGCTCGATGAAGTCATCGAGGGCTACAAAGGCAAGGCGGGAGGACTGATTCCCGTTCTACAGTTGGCTCAGGGCATCTTCGGGTACCTACCCGAGGTCGCTCTCAAGCACATCGCTCTAGGCCTCGGCAAGTCGTACAGCGAGGTGGCGGGCGTAGTCAGCTTCTATTCGTTCTTCTCCACCGTTCCGAGGGGCAAGCATCTCATCCGCGTCTGCCTGGGCACCGCCTGCTACGTGCGCGGCGGCCTTCAGGTACTCGAGGCCATCAAGGAGAGACTCGGCATCGACGTGGGCGAGACGACCGAGGACCGCATGTTCTCGCTCGAAGTGGCCCGGTGCTTCGGCGCCTGCGGCCTCGCCCCAGCGGTTTC
>JAKAHF010000130.1 GCA_021815245.1 Actinomycetes bacterium | reverse complement strand
GTGAGCGCGCCGTGAGGTGGAAACACGCCCTACGCAACGCGTTCGTCCCCATCATGGGCATGTCGGGTTTCCTGTTCGCCATGTTGATCGGCGGCCTCGCCTTCGTGGAGAGCATCTACCGGTGGCATGGCATCGGCAGCCTTCTCATCGAGGCGGTGTTCGCTCGTGACTTCCCATTGGTGCAGGCCGGCGTGTTGCTCGTATCGGCGATCGTCATAGCCATCAACTTGGTGGTCGACGTGCTTTTCGGAGTCATAGACCCGCGCATCAGGTACGAGTGATCATGGCCCGCGAGATCCTGACAGCATCAGACATCGACGAACTGCAGTGCAAACTCGGCAAACGGCGCAGGCGGGTGCCCATCGGGGCGATCATCCTGCTGGCTCCCTTGGTTGTGTTCGGCATTCTCGGCAAATGGATAGCGCCACACGAGATCATGGGGGCGCCGAATACCGCGAACGCGCTCAAGCCTCCCGTCTTCCTTCCCGGGGGCGATTGGACATACTGGCTGGGCACCGACAAACTCGGCAGAGACCTCTTCAGCGTGCTCATAGTGGGAGCGCGGACCTCCCTCATCGTCTGTGTGGTGGGCGTGCTCTTTGCCGGTGCTATCGGAGTCGTGTTGGGCCTGCTGGCCGGGTACTTCGGCAAGTGGGTCGACAACGTGATCATGCGGGTGGTCGACATCGTCATGTCGATCCCGGGCATCTTGTTCATGCTGCTGCTCGCGGCGGCTCTTGGTCCCGGCCTGAAGACGATCATCATCTCGATGGGTCTCCTCATGTGGTGCGGATACACGCGCGTCATGCGCGGCGAGGTGCTGAGCATCAAAGAGAGGGACTTCGTCGCCATGGCCAGAGTCATGGGGGTGAGCAAACCCCGCATTCTGGCGCGGCACATTCTGCCGAGCGTAGGCAGCACAGTCATCGTGATGGCCAGCCTGCAGGCCGGCGGCGCCATGATGATGGAAGGCGGACTGTCGTTCCTGGGCCTGGGCGTGCAACCCCCGTATGTGACATGGGGTCGTATCATCGCCGAGAACAGGAACGTGATGGCCACAGCCTGGTGGGTGCCTGTGTTCGCGGGCCTGCTGATGATCATGGCCATTTGGGGCTTCAACATCCTGGGCGACTGGCTGCGCGACGTGCTCGATCCCAAGATGAGGCGTAGGTGAACGGCATGGAAGAGACAGTGACCGGCACCTCGCCCGAAGGTCGTGCGCCGCAGGGCGACGTGATTTCCGCTTCGGCGAACCCGCTTCTCTCCATCGAAGACCTGAAGACCTACGTCTTCACCCCCGCCGGCATCGTGCGGGCGGTCGACGGAGTCTCGTTCTCGCTTCGCCCGGGGGAGGCCATGGGTCTCGTGGGCGAGTCGGGGTGCGGCAAGAGCATGACCTGTCACTCCATCATCGGGCTGCTGCCCACGGCGGCGCGGACGGTCGGCGGCCGCATCATGTTCGACGGTGACGACCTGGCGGCGAAGGCCGAGGCCGAACTGGCCGCCTATCGGGGCAAGAGGATCGCGATGATCCTTCAGGACCCGCTCATGTCGCTCAACCCGGTCTTCACGGTGGGTAACCAGGTTTCGGAGGTGTTCCGGCTCGACGACCACCGCGCGTCGAAGCAGACGGTGACCGCGCGAGTGGTCGACATCCTCACCCGTGTGAAGATCCCGTCGGCGGAGCGCCGGTTGCGCAACTACCCCTTCGAATTCAGCGGCGGCATGCGCCAGAGAGTGGTGGCTGCGATGGCCATGGCCCGCTCGCCCCGGCTACTCATAGCCGACGAGCCGACCACGGCGCTCGACGTCACCATCCAAGACCAGTTTCTGCGCCTCCTCAAAGAGATGCAGGCCGAGTCGGGCATGGCCCTCATTCTCGTCACGCACAATCTGGGCATCGTGGCCGAGGTGTGCGACTCGGTGGCGATCATGTATGCCGGTCGCATCGTGGAGTGCGGCAGCGTCATGCGCGTGTACAACGAGCCCGCGCACCCCTACACACGAGGACTGATGGAAGCGCTACCCAAACTGGGCGTTCGCAATAGGCGGCTCTATCAGATCGATGGCGAACCGCCCGATCTCTGCGGACTCCCCTCCGGGTGCCACTTCCACCCGCGGTGTGCGTTCGCGACCGGCATCTGCCGCAGAGAGTACCCGCCCGCGGTCGAGCTCCCCGGCGGAGGCTGCGCGTCGTGCTGGTTGCTCCACGAACGGGGGAGGGAGCAATGACGCCCCTTCTCGAAGCCCGTGACCTGGACAAGGTCTACCGCATACCGACCAGCGGCTTCATCCTGCGAAAGCACAAGCCGCTCCACGCCGTCGACGGCATCTCTCTCGCCATCGAGGAGAAGGCCTGCTTCGGCATCGTGGGCGAGACGGGCAGCGGCAAGACCACGCTGTCGAAGTTGATCCTGCAGTTGGAGCGGCCCACGAGCGGCACCATCTCCTTCGAGGGCAAGAATGTGGGTGAGTTCGACCGTCACAAGACCATGTGGTACCGCACGCGGGTGTCCGCGGTCTTCCAGGACGCCGGCAGCTCGCTTGACCCGCGCATGCGGGTCAAGGACATCGTCGCGGAGCCCCTCCGCACGCACGGCAAGGACCTGTCGCGGGCCGACATCAAGACGAAGACCGAGGAGGCCCTACAGCGGGTCGGTCTGGGTGCGCAGATGCTCACCCGGTTTCCTCACGAGCTGAGCGGAGGGCAGAAGCAACGAGTGGCCATCGCCCGCGCGCTGATCCTCGAGCCGTCGCTGGTGATTCTCGACGAGCCGGTATCTGCGCTCGACGTCTCGATCCAGGCTCAGATACTCAACCTGCTGGCCGACATTCGCGAAGCGAGTGGGCTCACCTACCTGATCATCTCGCACGACCTGGCGATGCTCTACCACCTGTCCACGCAGATCGCCGTGATGTACATGGGCCAGATCGTCGAGATGGGCGACACCGAGGAAGTCTTCAGGGAGCCTCTCCACCCGTACACGCGGGCGCTGTTCGCTGCCATACCGCAGCCGACACCGGGTAGGGTCAAGGACTGCCCGGCCCTCTCGGGTGAGATCAGCGACCCGCTGAATCCGCCGCCGGGCTGCCGTTTCTACCCGCGGTGCGTGATGCGCTCCGACGCCTGCGCAATCAAGGCACCCGAGCTGACGCCGGCCGGCGCCGCGCACGCCGTCGCCTGTTTCGCCGCACACGAGGCCCCACGATGCTAGAGTTTGAATCATGATTCCGATCGAACCCACGAATCCTGAAGGTTGGCACCCGATTCCGCTCCCCGACGTGCTCCTCGGGGTGGACGAGTCGACCATGCAGGCCTTTCTCGCATTCCAGGCGGCGGCCGACGCGCACGAGCAACTCGCGTTGCAGAACCTGTACGAGGGGGGCACGCAACCCAGCCAGGTGACCATTCTCCGCATGATCGCCACATACGAAGGCCTGTGTCAGCGCGACATAGCCGATCTCCTGCGCATATCGCGGGCGCGCGTGACGACGGTGCTCCAATCGCTCGAGGAGGCGGGGGCCATCACGCGGGTGCGCGACGAGAACGATCAGCGCCTGACTCGCGTGTATTTGACAGACGTGGGTCGCGAGATAGATCGCGCGAAGGAAGAGCTGAGGGCACGGCATATCAACGCGGTCTTCGGCACGCTCTCCGAGGAGGAGAAGATCGACCTGAGACGCTCGATAACTCTTGTTACCCAGCGCATCCGCCTGCTGTTGCATGAGCAAGCGGCAGCGGTGTCTGAGCGATCCTAGCCGAGAGCCTACCGTCCAGGTACGCCTCCGGGCTTCCGGCCCCTCGATCCTCGCCCGAGGCCTTGTCGCTTGGCCTCGCGACGGACAACTTGGCAGGATGGGCTTCTACCGAATCGTCTTCACAAATGTCCCGCGAGGGCTCTCGTACGGGGTCTTTCGTGCGATAGACTGGCTGTGCGCACGCACTTCCGGCATGTTTCGGCGACCGACAGAGGGAAGAAAGCATGAGACTCGCGAGACTGAGCTTCAACATCAACGGTGTCAACAGATTCGTCACCTGCGACCCCGAGGAGGACACTCTAGCCGTCGTCCTTCGCCGGATGGGACTGACCGGAGTCAAGGTAGGTTGTGGCACCGGCGTCTGCGGCGCCTGCTCGGTCATCTTGAACGGTGAGGTGGTAAGAGCCTGCACCAAGAAGATGAAGCGGGTGGCCGAGTTCAGCACCATAACCACCATCGAGGGCATCGGCACCCCGCAGCACCTGCATCCGTTGCAGCAGGCGTGGATCACCTACGGCGGCGCCCAGTGCGGCTTCTGCTCGCCGGGTTTCATCGTGAGCGCCTACGGGCTGCTTGCCGAGAATCCCGCCCCCAGCCGCGACGACGTGCGTGACTGGTTCAAGAAGCACCACAACATCTGCCGCTGCACGGGCTACAAGCCGCTCGTCGATGCCGTCATGGCCGCCGCCGAGGTCATGCGCGGTGAGAAGACCATGGCCGACATCACCTACGACTTCGAGGGTGAGAAGGACATCTACGGCACCAAGCATCCGCGGCCGACCGCGCTTGCCAAGGTCACCGGGCTTGCCGACTACGGCGACGACGTGGCCCTGCAGATGCCCGAGGGAGTCGCCCATCTCGCCGTGGTCCTGGCCGATGCCCACCATGCCAACATCATCTCCATCGACACCGCCGAGGCCGAAGCCATGCCCGGCGTCATCAAGGTCATGACGGCCAAAGACGTCAAGGGCACCAACAACCTGGCCGGCCCGCTGCACGTGCCGCGCACCAAGGGCAAGGGCTTCACCGAATTCCCGGTGATCGCCGGCAAGAAGGTGTGCCGCAGAGGCGACGTGGTCGCCCTGGTCGCCGCCGATACCGAAGAGCATGCCCGCGCCGCCGCCGCGGCAGTCAAGCAGAACCTCGAGGTTCTGCCCGCCTACATGACCTTCCCCGAAGCGGCCATGCCCAACGCCATTCAGTTGCACGAGGGCATGCCCAACGTCTATCTCGAGCAGCCGGTCTTCAAGGGACAAGACACCGCCGAGATCTTCGAGACGGCCCCCATCGTCGCCGAGGGTAGTTTCCACTCCCAGCACGAGCCGCACCTGCCCATCGAGCCCGATGTCGTGCAGGCCTACTGGGACACCGACGGTCACATGACCATTCAGTGCAAGTGCCAGAACCTCTCGGAGAACTCCGAGGCCGTTGCGGGCGCCTGCGGACTTACCAAGGACGACATCCGCATGGTGCTCAACACCGTCGGCGGATCGTTCGGGTATTCCATCGCGCCCAACACCCACGCGCTGGTCGTGACGGCGGTGCAGAACCTCGACATGCCGTGCACCATGAGCCTGAGCTACGACGAGTTCAACCACACGACCGGCAAGCGGGCTGCGACCTTCACCAACGGGCGCATCGCCTGCGACGAGAGCGGCACTATCCTCGCCGCCGAGTACGATGTCGGCTTCGACCACGGGGCCTACGGCACGGTGCCCATCTTCATGAACCTGGTCACCGTCGGTTTCCATGGCTACAACATCCCCAACTTCAAAGCGCTCGCGCGCGGCGGGGCGACCAACCACGCCTTCAACACCGCCTACCGCGGCTTCGGTTCTCCTCAGATCTACACCTGCACCGAAGCCCTCATCGACATGGCGGCCGAGAAGTGTGGTCTCGATCCCTGGGAGTTCCGCTACAGGAATGCCGCTCGGCCGGGCGACCTGACCATCAACAGCCGTCCGTATCACGACTACATCTACCCGGCGCTCCTCGAGAAGGCGAAGCCGGTGTACGACGCGTACAAGGCTGAGGCCGAGGCCGCCAAGGCCGAGGGCCGGCACGTGGGCGTCGGCATGGGCCTGGGCGGGTTCATCATCACCATCGGCATGTTCGACTCGGCCGAGGTGGCCCTCGAGCTCAACCCCGACGGCACCATCACGCACTTCAACACCTGGGAAGACATGGGCCAGGGCGGCGACATCGGCACGCTCACTCACACCGTCAAGGCGCTTGCCCCTATGGGTATCAGTGCCGACCAGGTGCGCCTGTTCATGAACGACAGCAAGCGCTGCCCCGACACCAACCTGGCCGCGGCCAGCCGCTCGCACTACATGGCCGGCAACGCCACCATCGACGCCGCCAACCAGCTCATGGACGCCATGCGCAAGCCCGACGGCAGCTGGCGCACCCATGCCGAGATGGTGGCAGAAGGCATCCCGACCAAGTACACCGGTCATTACGATCAGTTCAACATCGGGCTTCCCCCGGGAATCGATCCCAATACCGGCGAGGGAGAGAAGAACCCCACCTACATGTACGGACTGAACGTCGCGTTGGTCGAGGTCGACGTCAAGACCGGCAAGACCCAGGTGCTCAGGTTCACCTGGGTGGGCGATGTGGGTGTCGTCGGCAACCTGCTCTCGGTCGAGGGTCAAGGCTACGGTGGACTGTCGCATTCCATCGGCTTCGCTCTCTCCGAGAACTACGACGCCCAAGACAAGCACGGCAGCATGGTGGGCTGCGGCATACCGCCGATCGACATGATCCCCGACGACTTCAACCTGGTGTTCGTCGAGACTCCGCGCCCGGCCGGTCCGCACGGGTCGTGCGGTTGCTCGGAGGTCTTCCAGTCGTCGAACCACATGGCCGTCATCAACGAGATCAACAACGCGTGCGGAGTTCGCGTATATGCCCTCCCGGCGGCCCCCGACAAAGTCAAGGCCGGTTGGGAA